>NZ_JBSQPW010000019.1:0-50362 GCF_055118575.1 Trichococcus sp.
GTTCGTCATCAGCGAAGGCGTCGTCTACATCATCGAAGTGAACCCGCGCGCGAGCCGGACGATTCCGTTCCTGAGCAAAGTGACCGGCATTCCGATGGCGAACTTGGCGATGCAGGGCATTCTTGACATCAAACTGAAGGATCAAGGCTACAAGACCGGCCTGGTTGCACCGAAATCCGGGGTCTACGTGAAGATGCCGGTCTTCAGTTTCAACAAACTGAAGAAAGTCGATACCGTATTGGGGCCTGAGATGAAATCTACAGGCGAGATCATCGGGAAGGATAAGGTCCTTTCCAAAGCCCTTTATAAAGCTTTTCGGGCCGCCAATATCGAGATTCCCGAGTATGGCACGGCGTTGCTGACGATTGCGGACAAGGACAAGCAGGAAATCCTGCCGCTGGCGAAACGCTTGGTTGCGGTCGGCTACCGTCTGCTTGCGACCAAGGGGACTGGGGAAGCTTTACTGGAGGCCAACGTGCCGGTTACGATCCTCCAAAATGGCGAAGCCAAACGGGAGAATATCCTGAAAAACATCCATGATGGGAACATCCAGTTCGTCATCAATACGATGACCGAAGGCAAGACCGACGAGACGGACGGCTACTTCATCCGCCGCGAAGCAGCAGACAACAACTTGCCGTGCCTGACTTCGCTGGATACGGCCGATGCGCTGTTGCAGGCGATGGAAATGATGCATTTCCAACTGCAGGCGGTCGGGACCGAACCAGCCTTTTAAACAAAATAATTTCAGCAAAGAAAAGGCCGTTGCATTATCCTGAGCAGGATTAATGCGGCGGCCTTTTAGATGGATTCTATCGGAAAGTGTTCACCAATGTCCCGATGCCTTCAATCGTGGATTCGATGACATCGCCGGGTTTCAGCCAGACTTGTTCGTCTTCCGGGTAGCCGAGGATGACCCCATCCGGCGTGCCGGTGAAGATGATGTCGCCGGGTTCCAGCGCAAAGTGTTGGGAAATATAGGAGACGATTGTTGGTATGTTGAAGATAAGCAGGCTGGTGTTGCTGTTCTGGCGAACTTCCCCGTTCAGTTTGAGGGAGATAGCCAGATTGGTCGGATCGAGCTCATCGGCAGTCACATAGACAGGACCGAGTGGTGCAAATTTGTCGGGGGACTTTCCCAAGAGCCATTGCGGAGAGCCTTTTTGCCAATCGCGCGCGGATACATCATTACCGATTGTATAGCCCGCCACATGGTCGAGGGCTTCTTCCGGAGAGACACCAGAAGCCCTTTTTCCGATGACTACCACCAGCTCTACTTCGTAATCGACCTTCTCGGTGCCCGCCGGAATCGGAATGGCTTCCTTATGGGCAGCCAAAGCGCTCGTGAATTTGCTGAAGACAAGCGGTTTTTTTGGGGCTTCGCTTTTCGTTTCCGCGACATGGGCCGCATAGTTCTTGCCGATGCAGAGGATTTTGCCGGGACGGGAGAGGACGGGCAGGAACGTGGCCTCATCCAAGGATACGTAGTAGGCTGGATCCGTCAGCGAATCCGCGTGGGCCAGAATGGCGTCCAGTTGGGCAGCCTGCTCCGGATCCTGCAACACATCGTCTATATAGGAAGGAAAAGGAAGCGATAAAGCTGCAGCCGCTTTTGCCGCATTCAGGAAACCGCGCTCTGTTTTGATGCCGATGCGGCTTTGGCCAGCTTCTGAAAAATGAATCAATTGCATTGGGAAAACCTCCTTGATATTTGTTTGGAACTTGCTTATATCCAGTGTAGCAATTATTCCTAAAAAACGATAGATTTTATGCAGTATCCGCAACAATTTTCGTGTTTCGGGAAAGAACACAAAAAAATCCGATCAGAGAGCGGTTACTGTTTTCCGTTTCCCCAAAAAACAGTGGTCATTCCCGTTAGATGTGATAGAATAGGAAACATAAATTTCTAATAGGATTTTCATATTGGCGTAAAATGGTATAATGGAATCGACAAAAAAATACAGAAGCAGGGGCGAAAAAAGATGAGAGCAATCATGACCGTAACAGGTAAAGACCATACCGGAATCGTAGCGAGCGTATCGGTGGAATTGGCGCGTCTGGGCGTAAATATTTTGGATATCTCACAGACCATCATGGATGAGTATTTCACCATGATTTTGATGGTAGAATTGAATGAAGCGAAAAATTCAGTCAGAGAAGTCAAAGATGCGATGAAAAAAGTAGAAGAAGAACAAGGCTTGGTCATCCGTTTACAGGCAGAAGACACATTCCATGCAATGCATCGGATCTAGGGGGACATTTGAATGTTAAGAACAGACAACATCTTGGACACCATTCGCATGTTCGAAGAGGACAATCTGGATATCCGCACCATCACCATGGGGATCTCTTTATTGGACTGCATCGACAGCGATGGCGAAAAAGCTCGTGAAAGAATATACAAAAAAATCACCACCAAAGCGAAGAACCTGGTCAGCGTAGCGCAGGAAATCGAAGATACATACGGCATTCCGATCACGAACAAACGCATTTCGGTCACGCCGATCGCCTTGATTGCCGGTGCAAGTGATGATACGGACTATGTGGCCTACGCAAAAACGTTGGATGCTGCGGCTAAAGAAGTCGGCGTCGACTTCATCGGCGGTTTCTCGGCATTGGTCGAAAAAGGCTACAACAAAGGCGACAAAATTCTGATCGACTCGATCCCTGAAGCTTTGGCCGTTACGGATAAGGTCTGCAGCAGTGTGAACATCGGCTCGACTAAAGCGGGCATCAACATGGATGCCGTCAAATTGATGGGCGAAATCGTCCTTGCTACAGCGGAAAAAACAGCCGACAGAAACGGCTTCGGCTGTGCGAAATTGGTTGTGTTTGCAAACTCCGTAAGCGATAATCCATTCATGGCCGGCGCCTACCATGGTGTCGAAGAAGCGGATTGCGAAATCCACGTCGGTATTTCCGGTCCGGGCGTTGTGAAACGCGCCTTGGAAAAAGTCAAAGGCGAACCGATGGATATCGTTGCCGATACGATCAAAAAAGCGGCTTTCCAGATCACCCGGATGGGGCAACTGGTAGGGAATATCGCCTCCAAAAAATTGGATGTGCCATTCGGTATCGTCGATTTGGCATTGGCTCCGACTCCTGCAGTCGGAGACTCGGTAGGGGAAATCCTGGAAGAGTTCGGCTTGGGCGTGGTCGGTACGCACGGTACCGTCGCTGCCTTGGCTGTTTTGAATGACGCGGTCAAAAAAGGCGGCGTGATGGCCTGCAGTCACGTCGGTGGCTTATCCGGTTCATTCATTCCGGTATCTGAAGACCACCGCATGATCGAAGCGGCTGCCGCCAACCAAATCTCATTGGATATGCTGTTGGCGATGACGGCCATCTGCTCGGTCGGTTTGGATATGATCGCGATTCCTGGAAATACACCTGCGACTACAATCGCGGCTATGATTGCGGATGAAGCGGCCATCGGGGTCCAAAACAACAAAACGACAGCTGTCCGCGTGATTCCGGCAATCGGCTGCGGTGTGGGCGATTTCGTCGAATTCGGCGGCTTGCTTGGACGCGCACCGGTGCAACCGGTACATGAAGAAAGCTCGGCTGATTTCATCAACCGCGGCGGACGCAGCCCGGCACCGATCCATTCATTCAAAAACTAAATGCAAACCAAAAAGTGGAGCTGTCCCGTTGCGGGGCAGCTCCACTTTTTGGTTTATCCGGGCGGACGGGCAGGGATCTCCGGTGAGGGTAGGTTTTACCGGAGTTCGGCCTATTATTGATTTTGCGTTCTCCGGTGAGCACGCCTTCACCGGAGTTCACACCGATAGTTTGCGTTTTTATCCGATGAGCATGATCCTGGCCGGAGCTGGATGCTCGATTCCGCGGCATCCTTCGATTGCGGTCATCCAAATACTGAAGCAATACTGAAGGGCTGTCCCAAGGACACAGCCCTTCAGTATTGTTATGCCGTAATTTTTTTCTCGTAGTATTTGTAACCGATGAAGCAAACCATGAAGCAGAACAGGATGAAAACCGGCACATAAGTCGGATTGGACACGATGCCGCCGATCAGGATGATGGCAGAGCCCATGATCGCGAATACCGGCGTGATCGAGCCGAAGAAAGAGCTGGTGATGACGCCTTCTTTTTTCATGCTGATGACTTTCAGATAAAGAATAACATAAGTCAGGTAACTGAAGACGATCGCGATTTCGCTGACGTCCCCGCCACCCAGAATGCCGGATTTTTGGGTCAGATAGTGCAATACCATCCACACAAAGGAGATTGCAAAGGCAATTTGGGCAGCGACCGGAGAGAGTTGGCTCTTTGGATCGATCCGTTTTACCTTAGCGCTGTTCGGCAGCATATTTTTTTCTGCCAATGCTTGCGGCAAACGCAGGATACCCATGATAACGCCGTTCGTTACGCCCAGGATAGCGATCAATACAAAGGAAAGGATGATGCTGCCGCCGCGCTCGCCCAGCAAGGAAATGCCCACTGTAGTAGTGGCTTCATCCCCAGTTGCCAAGATGTATTCGGAGCCGGCGATGGAGACCAAGCCGCTGAAATAGGCCAAGTAAATGCCCAGAACCACCAATGGTCCGATGGTCAACGCTAATGGCATCGTCCGTTTGGGATTCTTCACTTCATGCGTGATGTTTGTCGCGATGGTCCAGCCATCGTAGGAGAAGGCCATCGGTGCCAGCGCAGCCAGCCAGCCCCAGCCGACGTTCGTGATCGGAACCGCCAATTCAGGAGGAACGATCGGAGCCGGTTGGTTCCAGAAAACCCCAACAATAGCGATGGCGATCAGCGGAATCAGCTTCATGATGGTGGCGAGATTCTGGAAATAGCCGCCCAATTTGAGCGAAAAATAATTCAACAGGAAGAAGAACGCCATATAACCTGTCCCAATCAGTGTTTGTGTTTCCAATGTGTTCGGCAAGCCGAGCAGCATACAGGTGTAAATGCCGGATACCCAACTCACGACGACAGTGATTGTCGGCAAGTAGACGAACAATTGGAACCAGCCGAACGCACTTGCTGCTTTATCGGAGATGAACTCTTCGAAATACGCGACGACGCCGCCGGTCTTTTCAGTCCGGTTTGCCAATTGTGTTAAGGTGATGCTCCCGAAAATGATGCTGAAAGCGCCGATACAGAAAACCAAAATCCCTAGGGCTACGTTTCCTCCCGTCGCTCCCAAAATGTCATCGGCTTTGAAAAAAATCCCTGATCCGACGCAAATGCCGACAATCATGGACACGGCGGTGAATAAGCCGTAATGTTTCTCTTCTTTCATAAATCCTCCCAATAGATGTATTTTTTTTCCAAAAAAAAAGACGGACAGATCTTGATGACAGCTGTGTCCGCCAAAATAATCTGTATAAATCCGTCTGCTATTATACCATCAAAATGGCGTCCGGCCTATCAAACTTGTAACATCAATGCGTTAGAGGTTCTACGTGGACGTCGATTTCGAAAACATTGAATGCCGTACGCAAGCGCTCCTCAACCTGTTCCGTGATTTCATGGCTGCGCAACACTGTCAGGTCGGGATCAAGCAGAATGGTCACATCAACATAGACATTTGCTCCATAGCTGCGCGCAGCCAAAGTCGTTACCTCTTGGACATCCGGGATTTCCAGGATGGCTTCACGATACTCGGCCAAATGATTCGTTTCGAAACCGTCGGAAAGGGAGAATGCACTTTCGCGGAAGATGTCGATTGCGGTCTTGATGATGATGATCCCAACAACCACAGCCATGACCCCATCCAGCCAATATAAGCCAAAGATTGAACCGAAAATGGCGATCGCCGTCGCAAAGCTGGTCAGGGCATCGCTCAGATTATCTTTGGCGGAAGCGGCCAACCCCAGGCTGTTGATGCGGTTTGCGAGTCGGTGGTTGTATACGTAGACACCTGTCATGATGAATCCTGCAATCAGGGCGGTGACACCGGATAGGACATCGGGGGTAGTGAATTCTCCGCCTGTCAGTTTCGAAAAACTTGAGAACAGTACCTGCAGCCCTACCAAAAGCATGATGAAGGAGGTGGAGAGGCTCGCAATCGTCTCCGCTTTCCAATGGCCATAAGGATGATCTTCGTCAGCCGGTCGACGGGCAATCCGCAACCCGATCATGACGGCGACCGTGGAAATCACATCGGTGAAATTGTTCAAGCCATCAGCACTCAAAGCGGCCGAACCGAAGGCATTCCCGATGAAGAGTTTTGCGAAAGAGAGAGTGACATAGGCAACCATGCTGAGCCGTGCGCCTTGTTCCGCCAATCTTAAATCTTTATATCTTTCATTCATGCTTTCCTGCTCCATTTCCTATGAATTCAACCGACCGTCCTGACACACTTTCTGAAATTAAGACAATAGAAGGATTCTACTATATTTCAGTTTGGTTGTCATCCAAAATGAATGAAAAATGCTGTCATCAGCCCGCTGAACAGTGATGGAATCAAGAACGGGAAGGTAAGGCAAAAGGCAAATCGTTGCCTTTTTGGGATGGGCACCCTACAATTGAAGGAAATGTGAAATCGTGAAAATGAGAAGGAGGCTTTTTATGGATCGCCAGAAAGATGCCCTGTATTACACCGGGCTTTTAAAAACGAAAAAAGTATCCCCGGAAGAATTGATAGCGGATGCCTTCAAAAAGATAGAAAAGGAGAATCCCGGCTGCAATGCCGTCGTGCATACGCGCAAGGAAAAAGCGCTGCATGAAGCCAGGACAAGGGATTTTGGGAACACTTTATTCGGTGGTGTGCCGATTCTGATCAAGGACTTGGGCCAGGATCTTGCCGGTGAGCCATCGACATCCGGTTCACGGTTGCTGAGGGATTATATCGCTCCCCGCACCAGCCACTTTGTCGAAGCGATTGAGAAGGCTGGCTTCATCGTCATCGGCCAGACGAGCACACCCGAATTCGGATTCAAGAATATCACGGATGCTGTCATCCATGGTCCGGCCCGAAATCCTTTCAATCGGAACCATTCTCCGGGAGGGTCCAGCGGCGGTGCGGCAGCGGCTGTCGCGTCGGAGATGGTTGCCATCGCCACCGCCAGCGACGGCGGCGGATCGATCCGGATTCCGGCCTCGTTCACAGGCTTGGTCGGGTTGAAACCGACAAGGGGGCGGACACCGGTGGGGCCGGGATCTTATCGCGGCTGGCAGGGAGCGTCGATCAGCTTCGCTTTGACGAAGACGGTAAGGGATACAGCGATGATGCTGGATGCTTTGCAAACGATCCAGGCGGCAGCGCCATTCCAGACGCCTTTGTTTCCGGGGAGCCATTTCGAGGAACTTCAGTCCGGAAAGCAGCGCAAATTCCGGATCGCCTATTCGTTGGATTCGCCGGTGAAATCCGTCGTAAGCGCGGAGGCGAAACGGGCTGTACTGCAAACAGTGGCAGCCTTGGAACAACTGGGTTATGAGGTGGAAGAAAAGAAACCCGATATTGACGGCATCCGTTTGATGGAGGCCTACTATGCAATGAACGGAGCCGAGACGGACGCCATGCTGAGCGGCTTTTCCGCGAAATTGGGACGCCCGTTGACTGCCGATGACATGGAGTTGGTTTCATGGTCGCTCTATCAATACGGCCGGACGATTTCCGGAGGCGACTACTCCTTGGCATTAGGACTCTGGGACCAAGCGGCGGCCACGATGGACCAGTTCCATGAAAACTATGATCTGCTGCTGCAACCTACCACGGCAGACAGTGCTCCCCGCATCGATCATTCTTTCCAAAGCGAAGAACTGAAGGAGCGCATGCGCAGGTCAGATCTGCTGCCCGCTGCGGACCGCAAAGAAATTGTCTGGACCATGTTTGAAGAGAGTCTGGGCGTGACCCCGTTTACGCAGCAAGCGAATTTGACGGGGCAGCCTGCAATCAGTCTGCCGGTACACCGAACGGCATCCGGCTTGCCTTTAGGTGTGCAGTTCACTGCTCCGAAAGGGAAAGAGGAGTGGCTGTTGGACATCACTGCGGTATTGGAGAGGGCGGGTCTGTTCATCTGAGCCCACAAACCAGTCCCGTTGTTCACATTTTTTTTTAATATTTTTTTCATTAACGGCAGCTTTTTTTGTTTTCATGCGAGGAAATCGGCCTGTCAAGGGGAGATGAAATGCCTTTCAAATGTTATTCTGACAAGGGTTTGGTACAATGATAGAAATTCTCACATCCCATGTCAAGGTAGCGTTGACTTGTATGAGAATTCGGAGTATTCTTGTTGTATTAAATCACTCAATTAATTGTCAGAAAAAACGATTAATTGCTGAAAAGAATTACCTTTTTCTCAACAGGCGCTAACTCCTGAAGAAAAAGTACACATCTGTGGTTCACTCAACTCAGAAGCTTCGATGGAGGGGTTGGTTATGAAAGAGAAAGAGCTACGACGTTCGATGGCTGTTTTCACCATCGGAACGGTCATGCAGCTGACGGATCTGACAGCAAGACAGATCCGCTATTACGAAGAACAAGAACTCGTTCATCCTAAGCGGACAGACACCAATCGCCGGATGTTTTCATTGAACGACGTCGATCGTCTGCTGGAAGTCAAAGACTATTTGGCGGAAGGGTTGAACATCACTGCCATCAAGCGGATGTACAGTACGGAAAGATTGAAAAGGCAGCAGGAAGAGGAGCTTGAAAACAAGCACAAAAACCTGACAGACGAAGATGTCCGTCGCATCCTCTACAAAGAAATACTCAACGCAAGTGGATTTAACCCTGGGGATTCAAGCAAACCTTGGGGAAGATTATAAAAAAACAAAAAACAAACAAAGCATAGTCAAGGAGAGGGAATACAAATGCCAAAATTTACTAGAGAAGAAATCATCGCATCAGCAAAGAATGATAACGTCCGTTACCTGCGTTTAATGTTCACTGACATTTTAGGAACAATCAAAAACGTGGAAGTTCCTATCAGCCAGTTGGAAAAAGTATTAGACAACAAAATGATGTTCGACGGTTCTTCCATCGAAGGTTTTGTACGTATTGAAGAAAGTGATATGTACTTGTACCCAGATTTGGATACTTGGTTAGTATTCCCATGGGGCACTGAACAAGGCAAAGTTGCACGTCTGATCTGTGACATCTACCAACCGAACGGCGAACCGTTTGCTGGTGACCCACGCAGCAACTTGAAACGTGCTCTTAAAGATATGAAAGACTTGGGCTTCACTGATTTCAACTTAGGACCTGAACCTGAATTCTTCCTGTTCAAATTGGACGAAAAAGGCCAACCTACAATGAAATTGAACGACCAAGGCGGATACTTCGACTTGGCTCCTACTGACTTGGGCGAAAACTGCCGTCGTGACATTGTTTTGGAATTAGAAGCATTAGGTTTCGAAATCGAAGCAAGCCACCACGAAGTTGCACCAGGACAACACGAAATCGACTGGAAATACGCAAATGCTGTTGAAGCTTGCGACAACATCCAAACGTTCAAACTGATCGTTAAGACTGTAGCCCGCAAACACGGCTTGCATGCAACATTCATGCCTAAACCAGTATTCGGAATCAACGGTTCCGGTATGCACTTCAACATGTCTTTGTTCAACGAAAACGGCAATGCCTTCTTCGACAAAAACGATGACCGTCAATTAAGCGAAACAGCTTACCAATTCATCGCTGGTCTGATCAAACACGCGCGCGGCTTTACTGCTGTCTGCAACCCAATCGTTAACTCTTACAAACGTTTGGTTCCTGGCTATGAAGCACCTGTATACATCGCATGGAGCGGAAGAAACCGTTCACCGCTGATCCGTATCCCAGAATCACGCGGCATGTCCACTCGTGTTGAATTGCGTAGCGTTGACCCAGCTGCTAACCCATACTTGGCATTGGCTACATTATTGGCTGCAGGTCTTGACGGCGTGAAGAACAAATTGGAAGCTCCAGCTCCAATCGACCGCAACATCTACCAAATGTCTGCTGAAGACCGTTACGAAAACGGGATTCTGGACTTGCCTACAACATTACAAGAGGCTCTTGAAGAGTTCTCCAAAGATCAATTGTTGGTTGATGCATTAGGCGATCACATCAGCAACAACTTTGTTGAATCAAAAGAAATCGAAGTAATGTCCTACATCCAACAAGTAACAGAGTGGGAAAGAGAACAATACCTGAATATGTACTAAGAGCGAGATGAATCCCGCTTAGGAATCGAGCACTAAGAGGATAGCCACAACGCGACCCGGTTTTGGTCGCGATGTGGCTATCAGCTTAGGCGGAGATTTCTGGGATTCAGAACGCGTTTGAATAGAGTGTGAGAAAAATCGTTTAGCTCCCCGTACGTTGGAGCACCCCACGAAGTGAACTGCTTTTGTTCACTACGCGGGGTGTGAAACGTTAGTGGGAGCTGATTTTTCGAACACGTTTGAAGCGAGTGCGATGAATCCCGTTTAGGAATCGAGCACGTTTGCAAAAGGAGGCTGCCTCATCACGAGGGAGCCTCCTTTTCCGCATATGTTGAATCAATATGGTTGAAACGCATCGCGGATCCGGCAGGGTCTATGCTTAGCTCGGATCTTTTGCTTGGCTGAAAGGCCATATTGTCGGATAGGCGTCATCCATTCGACAATCTCAATGCGTTTCGGAAGCAAATAGTCGAATGCTCTCAAACATTCGACTATTTTGCCATACTCTGAATTCGGATTGCCGAATGTTTCTTATGTATTAGGCGATTTACACCTTACGTGTCGATCAAAAAAGAAAATCCTGCTGTTGCTGTAAACTTCAGCCGAGAAAACGTATAATGGATGTATGTAAAGTTGTTCAGAGGAGGGGTTACCGTGGAAGCAATCGAAATGGAAGGTTTGACCAAACGCTACCGCAAGAAGGCGGCTTTGGACAATGTCCACCTCACAGTGGAGCAGGGCGAACGGTTCGGATTCATCGGGCCGAACGGAGCCGGGAAGTCGACAACCATCAAGCTATTGTTAGATTTCATCAAGCCGAGCAAGGGAAGCGCCAGAATTTTCGGGTTTGACGTCCAGAAAGACTCCGAGAGCCTGAAGCGCATTGTCGGATATGTCCCGAGCGATGTGCATTACTACAGCAATCTGACGGTCGAGGAAATTCTCTTGATGACGGGGAAATTCCACCAAATCCATAACATAAAAGAGATGATGGCGTACTATGTGGAGCGTTTTGCCTTGGAGCCGAAAAAGAAAATGAAGGACCTTTCCCTGGGGAACCGGAAAAAAGTAGCGATCGTGAACAGCCTGATTTTCAATCCGGAACTTTTGATACTGGATGAGCCGACGAACGGACTGGATCCTTTGATGCAGCACCGCTTGTTTGAAGAATTAAGGTATCACAATAATGAAGGGGCGACCATCTTCATTTCGACGCATAACCTGCCGGAAGTGGAAGCCTTCTGTACGCGCACCGCCTTCATCCGCGAAGGCAAGATCATTTCCGTGGAGGATATGGCAGCCGGTTACCAACCGGGGAAAGTGGTGACGCTGACCGGCCCCGTTCTTGAAACGGAGGATTTCGAGTCGAAAGGTTACCGCGTGCTCTCGCGGACAGACCGGGTTGTTTCGCTGCTTTACAAGGGCAACGTGAAACAGATCCTGGCCGATATGGCGCCGCTGGATTTGGAGGATATTGAAATCCGCAACCAGAATCTGGAGGAAAAATTCATGACGTTATATGGTGGAGGTGGATCCCATGAATAGCATCCGTTTGGAGTGGAAACAGGAACGTAATGGTTTATTCGTATGGCTTTTCTTTATGGTCCTGATCATGGGGCTGATGATGGCCATGTTCCCGGTCATGTCGAATCAGGGGATGGAGGATATCCTGACGACCAAGCTCGATGCGATGCCTCCTGAGATGCTGGAGGCCTTCTCGCTTACGAATGGAGCAAGTTTGCTGCAGGCTGTAGGCTTTTTCGCTTATATTTTTCAGTACCTCTTCTTGGCGGCCTGTATTTTTGCAACGATGAAAGGGGCACAGGCGCTGATCAAGGAAGAAACAAACGGGACGATCGAGTATCTGTATGCCCAGCCGATCAGCCGGAAAGCCATCGTCACGAGTAAATATGTAGCCAATTTGGTGCTGCTGCTGATCTTTTGGATCGTCCTGTACGGTGCCGCTTTGCTCTTCATCTACCTGTTCAAGGAGGATGGAGCCGATTTTGTGGAAATCATAAAGGATGTCACGCTGATGTTCGGAGCGGAGTCGCTGGTGCTGTTGTTTTTTTATTCAATCGGCTTTCTTTTCTCGACGATCATCGCGAGTAGCCGTTCAACAAGTGGGGTTGCCTTGTTGCTGGTGTTCGGGACGTACATGATCGGTCTCGTCTCTAAGATGGTCGAGGATTATGAATTCCTGCGGGTTTTTTCGCCGATCGAATACGCACATCCGGCGGCATTGTTGGAAGAGGGCGTTTCTTGGGAGTACATGGTCATCTGTGTCGTTGGAAGCCTACTGGTATTGGGATTGAGCTATCTGATATACGGCCGGAAAGACTTGCGGATCCAAGTGTAGTATAGAATATTGTTAAAAGCGCGCAGTAAGCTGCACAGGAAAGAAGAGGCTATCTCACAATGAGTCAGCCTCTTCTTTCTTGTGCGTGCGCTAACCGGAGAAGAACTGTGCTCATGCCCTGCCCGGGATCCATCACACTCTTCATAAACGTGTTCTGAATCCCAGAAATCTGTGCCTAAGTTGCTATTACGTCAAGGACAAAAAGCGTCCGTTCTCGTAATAGCCTCTTAGTGCTCAATTTCTAGAGCGGGATCCATCACACTCTCTAACCGAATGTCATGAACAGGACTGCGGCGACGATCAGCGCATAGGATAATTTCTCCAGATTTTTCTTTGTGATCGGGTTCAGGCCTTTATCGTAGCGTGTCTGATACATGATCCAGACGTTGATTGCGATGCTGATGATGCCCAGTATGCTGGCTGCAAGGTATTTATTCACGTTTTTCCTCCTAACGGTCTTTTTATTCTGTTTGGCTGTTCTGCGGATCACAGATCATATCGATGTGCGGGATATCATCTTCCAGATAGATGTCCGATACAGGCCGGAATCCGAAAGAGGCATAAAAAGCCTGCAGATAGGCTTGCGCCTGTGCGTGCACTGGAAGTTCAGGGAAATGCCTCTTTGCATACTCCAACACGATCTGCATCAATTCTTGGCCGTAGCCATTGGTGCGTTCGCCTTGCGGGACCAAAACACGACCGATGCGCACATGATCCGGCTCCGGGATCAGTCGGGCATAGGCCAGCAGCTGATCACCCGACTGCTGCTTCAAAAAGTGTATGCTGACGAGGTCGGTGTCGTCCACCTCTTGATAGGGGCAATTTTGCTCCACAACGAAAACAGCTGTCCGTTCTTTGTAAATCAGGTGCAATTCACTCAGTGACAGTTCTTCAAAAGGTTTGATGATCCACATTTGGTTTCCTCCTCAGCGTTTGGTGGCGTGCCACCCTCACAGTCCATTATAGCAAAGCGCAGGCAAACAAAAAACCGACAAATCGCTCCTTACCAAAAGAAGCCAAGCAGTGCGTCCCATGATGAGACGGCTGCTTGGCTTCTTTAGCTGTTCGGTATTCGGTTTAATAATATTTCAGAGCGGCAGGGCCGGAATCGCTGTTGCTGATGCGGAAGGCATCGGCAATCGGGGAAACGAAGACTTTACCGTCCCCGACATGACCCGTGTACAATGCGCGGCGGGCAGCGCGGATGACTTCTTCGACAGGCACTTCGCTGATGATTGTCTCGATGCGGACTTTCGGCAAGAGATTGCCCTCAGCTTTTGCACCGCGATAGAAGGTTTGTTGCCCTTTTTGCAGACCGTAACCATGCACGGATGTGACCGTCATGCCGGTTACACCGATAGCGTTCAATTCAGCTTTCAAGCGTTCCAGCTTGTCGGGATTTGCGATGATTTCCACTTTATTCATCGTGAATCCTGAATCGGCCAGTTTGAAGGATCCGACTTTCGACAGGTCCACTTCTTGGATGGCAGGGGCTGCTGCCGGCTTGCTGCTGTCTGTTACGTAATCTTCGAATGCCGTCGTTGCGACAAAGTCATGGTAGCTTGAAGTCAAGCCGTGTTCAGCGATGTCCATACCGACAATTTCTTCTTCAGCAGTGGCACGGATACCCATCGTTTTTTGGATGACTTTGAAAACCACGAACATGGAGCCGGCTGTGTAGGCAGCTACGGAAGCAACACCCAAAGTTTGGATACCCAGCAGGTTCAACCCGCCGCCGTACAATAAACCGCCGTCCGTTGCGAAAATACCGACTAAGATTGTTCCTAAGGCACCATTCACACCGTGGACACTGAATGCGCCGACTGGATCGTCAATCTTTATTTTTTGATCGACGAATTCAACCGCAAGTACGATGGCAAAACCGGCGATGAATCCGATGGCAATAGCGCCGAAAGGAGAAACGACAGCGCAACCGGCCGTGATGGCGACAAGGCCTGCCAATGAGCCGTTCAGTGTCATGGAAACGTCAGGTTTACCGTATTTTTTCCAAGTGAACAAGAGTGTGACTAAAGTTGCTGTGACAGCGGAAAGATTGGTATTCAGGAAGATCGTTCCGATCAATGCAAGTGTTTCGTCGCCAGTTGCGGCCACTGTGGAAGCGCCGTTGAATCCGAACCAAGCAAACCAAAGGATGAATACCCCAAGCGCGCCGAGTGTTAAGTTGTGGCCAGGAATGACTTGCGCTTTGCCGTCTTTGTATTTTCCGATACGGGGACCGACGATAGCCGCACCGACTAAGGCAGCGACGCCTCCGACCATGTGCACAGCAGTGGATCCAGCGAAATCAATGAAGCCCATTTGAGCTAACCAACCGCCGCCCCAAATCCAGTGTCCGGAGATAGGATAGATCAGCAGGGAAATGATGAAGGAGTACACGAGATAAGAGCTGAATTTTGTCCGTTCCGCAACAGCTCCGGATACGATAGTAGCTGCAGTTGCCGCGAATACGTTTTGGAACATGAAATGCACGGTTCCGGGAATGGTGGAATCAAGTCCTTCCATAAATAAGGCAGGCGTTCCGATGATGCCGGCGATATCATCACCGAACATGATGCTGTAACCGATAAGGAAGAATCCCAATGATCCAAGCACAAAGTCCATGAGGTTTTTCATGATGATGTTCGCCGCGTTCTTGGCGCGGGTGAATCCCGTCTCGACCATCGCGAAGCCGGCTTGCATAAAGAATACCAATACCGTTCCCAGCAAGGTCCATAATGTATCTACTGATGAAAACATAAATTATTCCTCCTTTTGTTTTAGCATAGTCCTAGTGTATAGAAATAATTTTGTTGGTGCTATATCCTGCTTACGTTCTATGTTATAAAATCTAACAACTCATCTAAATCAACGTTTGCAAGCGTTTAAATGTCAAATTGGTGAGAGTTTTAATGCAAAATCTCATCAAATTGCAGGAATGTTGGATGCTTTTGTATTCTTTTGGTCAATATGATTAAAATAAATCTGACATGAGCGAGTAGCGAATAGGAGGCATGTCAGAATCGCTGACAAGAAATAGGTCACATCAGCCGGAAAGTCTCTTGTAAAATGGATATCTGCAGCAAAAAGCCGTGAGGAAAACATGCAGAACATGTTTTTCTCACGGCTCTATGTATTTTGTTGCTTAATTGCTAAAAGTTGATGATCCAGTCCATTTCTGATAATTCAATCAGCGGCAGCTCGATCGCTTCCTCTTTCAATGCCTTCTCGAACCCTTCTTTGGAAAAAGGGCCTTTTACAGATTCAATTCTTCTATCGATAATAAAATATTCGAATGCTTCATTATGTTCTTTTTCAAGAATGATAAATTCATCGGTCCAATTCAATCTTGTAATGTAGCCCTGGATGCTTCCGGTCGGGTAGCGATAAGATGAAGGCAGATGGAAAAGGTTTTGCCAAGAAGCGCACTGTCTCAAAAATAGGTCTTCTCCGACCGGTATTCTGAATTTAGCAATTCTGGATATTTCAGGCAACATTCTGTTCTTCCACACTATCATTTCACCCCTTTGTTAAGTTCTTATTCTTTTGACATCACTTCGGCATAAAGCCGGATAACAGATCTGAAAATAAAAATGAATCGCTTACATTTCTGATAAGTCATAGTATAACTGCTTTTTTTTACAAAGTACAGCAGATTCTATTGATTTTATGTACTTTATATGTTTTTTAACATTTTTTTAAGTTTAGGGGCATTGTTCGGAAATAGAAAGGGATTACGTGGTTTTTTTTCGTTATTGTTTTTGTTCTGACTGTGGATACGGAAGTCTGCTAAGGAAATAGCATGCAAACCATTTTCAGGTCATTTTCTTATTGACCAGAGGGACAAAATGTGTTTGCTTGCTCTAGGTATATTTCATTTCAAAACACTATATATTGTGGTGGAAATTTGTGTGTGGATGATATATAGTATATACAGTAAATCGAAACAAAGACTACATTAAGTGGAGGCAACCTATCTGAGAAGCGCGTCCTGCAAGGAAAGCTTGCTCATTTTGTAACGACCTCTTACTTTTTATTAGCTTTTTTTGCATGTTCGGTTAATTTTTAACTAAGGAGTGGGAAAAATATGGCTTCATTACCAACGGATTTCTTAAATGAGAGCACGAATCTTCAAGTCGATGACGCGGAAGTAAATATCCAAGTGTTGAAGGCGGATGGACGGGTTGTTCCTTTTCATGCTAAGAAAATATATAAAGCGATCAAGAAAGCGGAGCGCTTCTTGTCTGAACAGAACGAAGGGGCTGCAGATTACGATGTGGATGCTGTCGTGGCCGAGGTCGTGGACAAGCTAATCGCGTCAGAAACGGACAGTGTCTCGACCGATGACATCCATGATCAAGTGGAAGCGACGCTTGCGGAAATGGGGAATCTGCCGTTAGCGGAAGCCTACAATACCTACAAACTGACAAAGAAAGTCAAGAAATTGCAGCAGCAGGACATCGAATTGCGCATCCAAAGCCTGATGAACGCCGATCAGAGCGTCGTCAACGAGAATGCCAACAAAGACAGCCGCGTCTTCAATACGATCCGTGACTTGACGGCAGGTGTGGCTGCGAAAGCGATCGGCTTGAGAATGCTGCCGAAACACGTTTCCAATGCCCATATGAAAGGCGATATCCATTATCATGATTTGGATTACCAGCCGTATTCACCGATGACGAACTGCGTTCTGATCGATTTCCAGAATATGCTCCGTGAAGGTTTCAAAATCGGCAATGCTGAAGTGGACAGCCCGCGTTCGGTCAACACAGCGACTGCCCAAATGGCGCAAATTTTTGCGAATGTCGCTTCCAGCCAATACGGCGGCTGCAGCGCTGACCGTGTCGATGAAGTGTTGGCTCCCTATGCCCGTCTGAACTATGAGAAGCATCTGGAAACAGCCAAAAATTGGGTCGAAGGTGAAGCGAAACAGATCGCTTATGCCGAAGAAAAAACCCGCAAAGACATCTATGATGCTATGCAAAGTCTGGAATACGAAATCAATACACTCTATACATCAAATGGACAGACGCCGTTCACCACGCTCGGTTTCGGCTTGGGCACGGATTGGTTTGCGCGTGAAATCCAAAAAGCCGTCCTGCAAGTGCGCATCAAAGGCTTGGGCAAGGAAAGACGCACAGCGATCTTCCCGAAATTGATCTTCGCTTTGAAAAAAGGCACGAACCTGGAAACGCAAGATCCCAACTATGACATCAAGCAATTGGCGATCACTTGTGCCACGAAACGGATGTACCCGGATGTGCTGATGTACGATAAAATCGTCGAATTGACAGGCAGTTTCAAAACACCGATGGGCTGCCGTTCCTTCCTGCAAGGCTGGAAAGACGAAAACGGAAATGAAGTCAATTCCGGCCGGATGAACCTTGGGGTCGTAACATTGAATATCCCGAGAATCGCCTTGGAATCCGAAGGCAATCCGGAAGCATTCTGGAATATCTTCGAGGAGCGCCTGGCGATCTGTAAGGATGCGCTTGTCTACCGTGTGGAGCGTACGAAGGAAGCAACGCCTACGAACGCACCGATCCTGTACCAGCACGGAGCCTTTGGGAAACGCCTGGGTGAAACAGATAAGGTCGATGAACTATTCAAAAACAAACGCGCGACAGTCTCTCTGGGATACATCGGATTGTATGAAGCGGCTACCGTTTTCTACGGAGCGGATTGGGAAACGAATCCGGAAGCAAAAGCCTTCACTTTGGACATCGTCAAGAAGATGAAGGAAAAGACGGATGCTTGGGGCAACCAATACGGTTATCATTTCAGCGTCTACTCGACTCCGAGCGAGAGCCTGACCGATCGTTTCTGCAGCATGGACACAGAAAAATTCGGCATCATTGCCGACATCACGGATAAAGAGTACTACACAAACAGTTTCCACTATGATGTCCGCAAGAATCCGAATCCTTTCGAGAAAATCGCCTTCGAAATGGAATATCCGCAATATTGCTCAGGCGGCTTTATCCATTATTGCGAATATCCGAACCTGCAGCAAAATCCGAAAGCTTTGGAAACAGTCTGGGACTTCGCTTATGACAAGGTCGGCTACCTGGGAACGAACACGCCGATCGATCACTGTCTGGAGTGCGGTTTCGAAGGGGATTTCAACCCGACCGAACGCGGCTTCCAATGCCCGGAATGCGGCAATACTGATCCGCAGACTTGCGACGTCGTGAAACGCACATGCGGTTATCTCGGCAATCCGCAGATCCGCCCGATGGTGAAAGGTCGCCATAAGGAAATTTCCGCCCGCGTCAAACATCTGCATGCGGATTGCAAGTCAGAACAATAATCAGAACAGTCAGGTGATGTGAAGTGAAGAATCCGCAACCGCAAGAATGGTTGGCAGAGAAGTACAGCAAGGACAAGGTGGCGGACTACAAGCCGTTCAACTTTGTCGATGGGGAAGGCGTCCGCTGCAGCATCTATCTGAGCGGCTGCCTGTTCGCCTGCGAAGGCTGCTACAACAAGATCGTCCAGAATTTTGACTATGGGATCGCCTACACGGACGAGTTGGAGGAACAGATCATGGCCGATTTGCGCCAGCCTTATGTGCAGGGACTGACGCTTTTGGGCGGCGAACCTTTCCTCAACACGAAAGTCGCGCTACAGTTGGCGCGGCGCATCCGCGCGGAGTTCGGTCGTTCGAAGGACATCTGGGGCTGGACCGGCTACTACTGGGAAGAATTAGCTGCAGAATCCGAAGACAAACGGGAACTGCTGCGGTTGATGGACGTGCTCGTCGACGGCCGCTTCGAACTGTCCAAACGGGATCTGACCCTGAAATTCCGCGGCAGCTCCAACCAGACCATCATCGATGTGCAAAAATCGCTGGAAGCCGGGGAAAAAGTACTCTGGGCCAATGCGTACGCTTGAATTTACGAACATACACAAGGCTGTCTCATTGCGAGGCAGCCTTTTCTTGCGTTTGGGGGCCTAGTAGGTAGCTTGATGGAAGGTGAATTCCCGGTGAGACAGCCCTCGCCGGGAAACAGTGCTTCGCAGTCGACTGGATTCCCGGTGAAGTGTCCTTCATCGGGAAACAGCGCCTTGTGGCCGACCGAATTCCCGATGAGGCAGCCCTCACCGGGAATTTTTGTCCCCAAAAAATTTTTTCAGTCCAGGTATATTGACTCAGAAATAATCAAAGATAGAAATAAAACGTTTCCTTTAATGCGATTGGGCAAAACTTGCGTATGTTTATGGTAGTAAATAACTATAATGGAGTGAGCGCTATCGCATACAAGGAACGCACGAAACCAAAGCTTCTCCGCATCTATGAGGTACTGTCCAATCGCATGATCCTAAGTAGTGATGACCATTATTACCACCTTCATCTAGATAAAGGTTTCGATGGGGAATATGGATTAGATGGACTTACCGAACCGTTATCTTCATACTGTTTGGTACTGAATGATTTGCAGTTGGAATTCAGAAAATCTTCTTTTCAAGTCGATACACTTTTGATTTGTACTGACATAATACGACTGTACGAAGTTAAGAACTACGAGGGCGTTCATACATGGGCGGATGATAAATTACTTAAATCGACCGGTGTATATCTCGAAAACCCGTGGGTACAATTGCAGCGGACTAAAGTGAAATTAGAATTGTTGCTTCAGTCCCTGTCGTGTCAAATGAAGGTGGAGGCTTATGTTGTCTATATCAATCCTGAATTCACTTTGTTGGAGGCGAAAGGTGACGGGAATTATCTTTTGCCTAGTCAACTTCCCCTTCATTTTCGGAGTTTGCCAATGAAAGAGACACCATCTTTTGAGCAGCGACGGTTGGCTGAGCGATTGCTGCAGTTGCATAATCCGGATTATCCACCGCACACGAAACCAGTATATTGTTATGAAGACTTACGTAAAGGGATCGGTTGTCCGGCATGCGGGACTGTTGCGGAAGCTTTTCATGGACACTTCATAAAGTGTCAAACATGTGGTGAAAGAATGAATGTCAAAAAAGCAATCAAAAAAAATATTGAGGATTTTCGTCTTTTGTTCCCTGATGAAAAGGTGACTACCAATCGTATGCTGGATTGGTGCGGTTCAGGCGATAAGGACCGCATATATCGGATTCTCAGAGAAAGCTATCAGCCTAAAGGAAATGCGCATGGCCGTTATTATGTCTGAAATTCTGGAGACCGGATCCCAACTTGCTTTCGCGGCCTTCGCCGGGAAACAGCACTCCGCGGCCGACCGAAAACCCGGTGAGGCGGTGCTCGCCGGGAAACAGCACCTCGCGGCCGACCGAAAACCCGGTGAGGCGGCCCTCGCCGGGAAACAGCACCTCGCGGCCGACCGAAAACCCGGTGAGACAGTCCTCGCCGGTAATTTCAGCGCCCCGGGGTATCCGCCAGCGGTTTTATTGATGCGCTTCAGTACCCAAAAGCCTATCAAAAATGCTATACTTGTTTTATTGAAACGTTTTCAAAAAATCCGGACAAGAAAGCTGGTATGACAAGTGAAAAAAATAAACATCGGCAACTCAGGCCTATTGGCATCAGAAATTTCGCTCGGCATCATGCGCATGAACGCGCTGACACATGAAGAGGCGACAGCGGTCATCCGCACGGCAGTAGACAACGGCATCGATTATTTCGATCATGCAGATATTTACGGCAGGGGTACCTCGGAGGAAATTTTCGGAAAAGCCTTCAAGGAGCTCGGCATCGCGAGGGACAGCGTGATGCTGCAGACGAAATGCGGTATCGTACCGGGTGTCATGTTCGATTTCTCCAAAGAGCACATCATCGCATCGGTGGAAGGCAGCCTGAAACGCCTGCAGACCGATTATGTGGATGCTTTGTTGCTGCACCGCCCGGATACGTTGATGGAACCGGAGGCAGTCGCGGAAGCTTTCGATGAACTGCACAAAGCAGGGAAAGTACGCCACTTTGGGGTCAGTAACCAAAACCCGATGCAGATCGAATTGCTGAAGAAGGCTGTCACACAGCCATTATTGATCAACCAACTGCAGCTGAGTTTGACGCATGCGCCGATGATCGATGCCGGTTTCAACGTGAATATGGTGAACACGCCTTCCTTCATGCATGACGGCTCCGTCCTCGAATACAGCCGCATCTCGGATATGACGATCCAGCCGTGGTCGCCGTTCCAGGCCGGCAACGGCAAGAAAGGGTTGTTCTTCGATCATCCCGATTATCCGGAATTGAATGAAAAAATCAACACAATTGCGGAAGACAAGGGCGTATCCCGTGAAGCGATCGCAATCGCGTGGTTGCTGCGCCATCCGGCTAAAATGCAGCCAATCGTCGGCAGCATGAACCCAGAGCGCATTGCGGCCATCTGCAAAGCTTCCGATGTGGAGTTGAGCCGTACCGAGTGGTATGAACTCTACATGGCTGCGGGCAAAAAATTGCCTTAAAGAAAGGCAGCATCAGTTAAAGCGAAAGAAAAAGAACAAGACTCCAATTGGAATCTTGTTCTTTTTTCGGTTTATGGTTCGTACACAATCTTATCAAAATAGAGCAAATCGATTTTTTTTGTATCGGCGAACGTGGCGTTGATTTCCCCGCTGTAGAGCATTTCCCCAGTCTGAAGTTCGAAAACAGCCAGTTTAGAAGCCCGGTCAGGCTCCAGATAATTTTCCGTCAGTATGATGCGGTTGTCGGAAATGAGGATTTGCCAATTCATATCAGTGGTCTGTTCCCAATCAGCAGTATTCTGGAGGCTGATTTTATCGCGTGCTTGATCTTGCATCAGGTCAAGCGGTTGGATTGACCATTCCTGATCCGTGTGCTGCAATTGATAGAAGATGCCGTCCTTAATTGCGTAAGATAGATCATCCACCCATGCTTTAGCAGCCAGTGTTGACCATTCCTTCGTTGTCCAATCATAGCGCTTGAAGGAGAATGAAACAACCGGTGCAACGTATTCTGTAGCATCCCGATCAGCTTCTTCGAGCCGCTCCATGAGGAAGATTGCTTTTTGATCGCCTTGTGTCAACACGGATGTAGTAACACTCTGATAACCCGTGAAATCCGCAGGAACATCGAAAGCAAAATGTTCCTCCTGCATACCGCTGACCGGATCACAAATCAGGATGTCCGTGCCACGATTATTTGAATATTCATCATAACGGCTGTACGAGATAATCACCTTGCCGTCCAGAAAGTCCGTGCGATTGACGTTATAATAGGTCTTTTCTTTTTTTTCCGGATAAGCGAGGAGCGTTTCCGTAACGGTTCCGTCAGCCTTGTCCAGTGTCGCTATCAGGAAGCCGTCATCCTCCGCTGCTGAATAGTAGAGTTTTCCTTCGGTTTCGGCATAATTCCCTTCAAAAGGCTGCTTCCCGCGCATAAACGCTTTATACTCATCGCGCCAAATCTGAACAGCACTTTCTGCGTAATCTTGGAAGAATGCGTCCTGACGTTGCGTTTCGGAATGGCGCAAGCCGGAACGGTCGAAGCTTAGGGTAGTCGTTTCCCATTGCGAGTGTGCTGTTCCGTAATAGAGTAAGCCATCCAAAACTGCTTCATCACCAGAAACTGTCTCAATGCCGATGCGCAAAGGTTCTTCTTTTGCCAACCTCGGCTGTGTGTAGAATCCTCCGAGAACGACAAGCAAAAGGAGACTCAGCAATAAAATCGTTTGTTTTCTCATTTTAGTCCTCCTTCTATACGCTGATGCGTTTTTCAAGCAACCGATAATTAGCCCATGTCCCGGATAGCCAAAGCATAAGGCTCACGGCAATCGTCATCCAGTACTTTTCTTCCGCATATAAACGCGTTGTGATGCCTGTTCTCAGGAAGAGGAGCATTGCGGCAAAGAGGATGATTGCGAGAGTAGCTGCCAAGAATACCCCTTTCCAACGTCCGCTCAAGTGCATCAGGATGAACGTGTACCCTAAAGTGAGCGCTGTATAGCCAATAGTGTAGTAGAGCAGATAATTGGAAAAGAGACTTGGTAAAGCTAGGCCTAATGGAGAAGTGTTAGTCGCTGCCATCTGCAAAGGGATTTCCCGATAGATGTCCGCCGGAATAAGTCCGGAAAAGACTAGCTCCTCAAGATACAAAAGCCCGATTTGCCAAACTTGCAGTCCTGTGATCAGGAGCCAAATGGTCGCGAATTTTGCTGCATACACAGCGAAACGGTTACCCGGCAGACTGAGCAAACGGAAAGAGAAACGGTTTTTTCCAGACCAATCCTGATACCAGATAAAGACGGCATAGAAGAGCAATGCGAAAATGGCTGTCAGGATCGAAAAACCGAAGAATGAGTTGTTTGTTACATCCTCCAACGTAAGATGCCCATAGTCCTGCAGATATTGTTCGGGCATTGCAGCGTAGCCCTGTTGCCGGTAGTTTTCATACCCATCTTTCCAGAAGTTATATTCATGGAAGACCGCATAAGCCTGCAAAGCCGTCACAAAAGCCAACAGGAAGCCATAGAACCGTTTCGCGCGATTCCATTCGAAAATCCATAGTTCCATAAATTTTTTCATGGTTGATACACCTCCCGCATCACATCAATGATTGCCTTTCCTTCGTTTTGGCGGATTTCTTCTGCGTAAAAATCTTTGACCACACGGCCGCTGCGCAGCATGACGATCCGGTCCAACAACATTTCGACTTCATCCATATGATGAGTGGCGATGAGGACGCCCTTGTCCGTCACGAATTTGCTTGTGAAGACTTCCAGGATATCCTCGCGGGCAAAGACATCGATGCCGGAAAACGGCTCATCCATCAAATAGTAATCCGCGTCCAGGGAAAGTCCCAACAAAAAATTCACCTTTGCGCTATTTCCCTTGGAGAGATTTTTCAGTTGCAGATCCGATTCCAGACGGAAAAACGAAAGTAATTCATCCGCTTTGGCGGCATTCCAATTCGGGTAGTAAGTATTCATAAACGTCATCGACTCCGCAATTGTCATCCATCGTGGCATCGTCAGTGAGTCAGGGATATAGGAAATTGTTTCGTACAGTTGCTGCTGGATGTCCTCCCCATCAATCGTGATCGAACCGTTATTGCGCGGAACCAGACCCATAATGCAGTTCATGAGGGTTGTTTTGCCTGTACCGTTCATTCCGGTCAGACAAGTCACTTCATTTTTTTTGATGGTAAAGCTGACATCTTCCAAAATGGTTCGTTTGCCGTATTTTTTTCCCAGATTCTTGATTTCAATCATTCACATGCACCTCCTTCAAGCGCTTTTTGATCAAGTCCAGTACCACGTCATCATCCAGTCCGATTGTCCGTACCGTTTCGATGAACCCTTGCAAGGCCTCGTCCAATAGCTCTTGTCTTAATGTCTGGATCTTCGATTGACTTTCCGTTATTTTGCTGAGAGAATTTCCATCTGTATAAATCAAACCAAGCCCCTCCATTTCCTTATAAGCACGCTGTACCGTATTCGGATTCACTTTTAATTGTGTAGCCAATTCCCGGCGCGACGGTATTTCTTGTCCGGGTTGGAAATCGCCGCTGACGATTTTCTGCTTGTGCATTTCGATAATCTGTTCATAGACCGGACTTCTTTTGTCAAAAATCACTTTTCCCACCTGCCTTTTCCGATCAAGTGTATTAATCTATTAATACACTTGAGGTAAAAAATATATGTACAGGTGTATTATATGGGTAATACACCTGTAAGTCAACCGGTACCCTGAAGACAGGGTGCCGGTTGACTTACTGAGGTAAGGAGGATCAAAACGAAGAATCAGCCGTCTCGGCAGTCGTATCTGCGGCATCGAAGTCAGGCACAGTCTTCAACTTTTTGGCCTGATCGTACAGGTCGAATTCGCCAGTCAGTTCAGTCGTAGCAACGGTTTTTTGATCCGTGCGCGTGACTGTGGAAAGATAGGAGAAGGCTGTCAGATAGAAGGTTTCGGCGTCCAGACGAATTTCGATGTCGTACTCGGTCTGCTCGGAAGGCAGGGTCTGGAACAGATAGTTGATCTCTTTGTTCAACGCATCATCGCTGCCGGAAAAGCTGAGCAGGTACTCGTCCCCTCTCAGTTCGAGGGTGCCGTATGCTTCAATGATTTGGCTCAATTCGATAAACGTCTCCAGCGGATAGATCTGCAGACTGGCCAAGGGAACATCAGGTGTGGCATAAGCGGTCCAATCAGCATCGTCGGTCCTGGTGTAACCCACTTCCGGAGTCACATAGAATTCGGATTTTGTTGTGGGATAGGCGCTGTTTTTGTCTATCCGTTTTCCGTAACCGATCTTTTCTTCCGGGAACAGTGTCGCATCGGCGGTTGCGTACTGTTCGTTCACCGCTGTAGCACCGTTCAGGTCTTCTTTTGTGGTTGTGGTTCTGAAAACGACGAACTGGTGGTAGCTCTCGAGGTCAGCGGAGCGATTGGTGAGGTTTTGCAGGACTTCTTCTCCTGGTAATGCGGCTGCGCAAGCTGAAAACAGAGAAAATGGTAGGAGCAGCAGCGCGAAAAGGATGATTTTTTTCAAAAGTGGTGCCTCCAAATCTATCGTAAAAGTGTGGGATTGTACAGGTCATGGGGAATCTGCCCGATACGCGGGCAATCTTTTCCCATTGTACAAGAGAATCTGCCAAAAGAGAAGGTTTGCTATAGCGGAAAGACCAACCTATAATGGAAACAGTAGCCACAACAGGAGTCAGAGATGGGGGTATTGGCGATGGATGAGGATTTTTTCAAAAACGAGATCTACTATAAGGACCTTTACTACACAACCAAAGGCAAGGAGCAGTGCGCGCCCAACCACAGCTTCGGGCCGACAGTCCGGGAATATTTTCTGATCCACATCATCATGAAGGGTAAAGGCTACTTCGAAATCGGAAACAGCCGCTTCAATCTGAAGGAAGGCCAATTTTTCATCATCTATCCGAACGTGATGACCTATTACCAGGCCGATGAAGAGGATCCTTGGGAATATTATTGGATCGGCATGCGGGGCGAGCATTTGGAGGCTTTGCTGACGGCCATCGGTTTCCAGGTTTCGCATCCGGTGGGGAACGTGAAGAACTTCGGGCAAGTGAAGGAGATGCTGCAGGAAATCATGGCGGCCAACCCATTCGATGTTCTGTCGCGGTTGCGGCTGCAAGGGCAGCTTTATCTTTTTCTGAGTGTGTTGGGGCACGACTTGGACGGCACCGAAATCAAACAGATCGAAAAAATCAACAAAGGTGTTGAATATACGAAAAGGGCGATCGAAATCATCAAAGAACGTTATCAGGACAGCGATTTCTTCATCGGTGACATCAGTAAGGAGTTGGCACTGAATGATTCCTACCTGACTGCCGTTTTTCACAAAACGACGAACCGGACGCCGCATGAATACCTGATCGATTTCCGGATCCAGAAAAGCCGGGAGTATCTGGAGACGACGGACCTCAGCATTGCCGATATTGCAGAAAAAATCGGCTACAAGAACCCGTTGAGTTTCACGCGTATCTTCAAAAGCAAGATGCAGCTGTCTCCAAGGCAATATGCAAAGAAAGTCAAAACCAAATAAGCGTGATAAAGACAGAAAAGCATCGGAAGTTCCCGATGCTTTTCTTATGGAAGTGGACAGCACCCATAATCCCAGAATCTAACATTTTGACTGATATGCAAAACATAATCCTATTTGGAATACGCTTACATGCGCCTATACTTTAAAACAAGCCAGCACACGAAAAAGACAGGAGTGATCTAGCTGGAGGGAAGCCGTATTCAGCATCCAAAAAGGTAGCGGAACGTCTTTGGGCATGCTTTGAGGTTGCGAGTTTTAAAATCAACAAAAATGTATGTTTTTGTATGGATGAATATCTATCAGCTAAGGGTCATATTTGGTATTATTAGCTCATCAAAACAAGTAACCGTTTGCAAAGTGGTTGTTTTTGAATGGTTTAGGTGCAATTTCTCTATGACCCAATAGTTCCTTAGTTTTCGAGCATACAATTTTATAGATAAAAGAAAAGGTGGAGAAGACATGGTAAAGAATTGGAAGAAAGCATCATTGGCTGCAGTATTGTTATCAGGATTGGTTTTAGGCGCTTGCGGAAATGGTTCCGATGGTGGGGATGCTTCAGGTGATGTTACGATCACTTACAGCATTTGGGACAAAATCCAACAACCCGGCATGGAAGCGATAGCGGAAGCTTTCGAAGCGGAGAACCCAGGCATTGACGTAAAAGTCGAAGTGACACCTTGGGATCAATACTGGACCAAACTGGAAGCGGGTGCAAAAGGTGAAAGCATGCCGGATGTCTTCTGGATGCACTCCAACGAAATCGCGAAATATGCAGAGGGTGGCGTCCTGATGGATCTGTCGGAAACCTATGCAAACAGCGAGCTGACTTCTCTGGACAACTTCCCGGCAGAACTGGTTGAACTGTACTCGGCTGATGACGCGCTTTACGGCATCCCGAAAGACTTTGACACGATCGCACTTTGGTACAACAAAACGCTGTTCGACGCAGCGGGCGTTGCCTACCCGGATGAAACTTGGACTTGGGACACAATGCTGGCGGCTGCTCAAACCTTGAATGATCCCGACAACGGCGTCTATGGTATCTTGGCTCCTTTGAACAGACAGGAAGGCTACCACAACTTCATCTTCCAGAACGGCGGCTACGTATTGTCCGATGACAAGACCGAATCCGGCTTCCGCTTGGACGAAACGATCGAAGCTGTGCAATGGTACGCGGATCTGAGCGTGAAACATGGCGTATCACCGACCCAAAGCCAATTTGCTGAAAACACGAACTTATCATTCTTCCAATCAGGACGCGGCGCGATGGGCTTCTTCGGCTCATGGATGACTGGGGAAATGGCCAACAATGAGTATACGGCTGCCAATACCGATGTCGCACCATTACCAAAAGGCAAACAAGCGGCAACACTATTCAATGGTTTGGCGAACTCCGTTGCAGCTTCAACCGAAAATGAAGAAGCGGCTCTGAAATTCGTCGAATTCCTGGGAACAGAAGAAGCGATGCGTCTGCAAGGCGAGAACGGCGCGGCAATCCCAGCTTATAAAGGAACCGAAGAAACCTTCGTAAATGCCTACAGCCAATTCAATATGCAAGTCTATGTAGATCAAATGGAAAATGCCTACATCAAACCTTACTCTAAAGAAACAGCCCGTTGGGAAGATGTCGAAAACACTGCCTTGATGCCAGTATTCGACGGCACAGCGACTGTTAAAGAAGTAACTGCGGATATCGTCGCTGGTGTCGAAGAAGTCTTGGCGAACGAAAAATAAAAAAATAGAAGGCCGCTTGTGGGATGCTCCCATGAGTGGCTTTCAAATATATAGAGGTGAATTATGATGAAATCGGATGTAGCAATCCCTAAAGAAAAAACCGTGCGCACGGTGACACCTGCGCAGCGCAAAAGAAAAACGGCGATATGGGGCTGGTTTTTTATCGCACCGACACTGATCGGGCTTTTGATCCTGAACGTCATCCCCTTGTTCCAGTCGCTGTACATGAGTTTCCAGAGCGTGAGCACGTTCGGCACCTCGACCTTCGTCGGGCTGGACAACTACCTGCAGATGCTGCAGGATCCTGAGTTCTGGCAATCATTGAAAAACACCTTCTTCTATGCTGCTATCCAAGTGCCGATCACGATGGTCCTGTCGCTGTTCTTTGCGGTGTTGATGAACACGAAAATCAAAGCGGTCGGGCTGTACCGGACCATCTTCTTCCTGCCGATGATCGCCGCCCCGGCTGCCGTGGCGATGGTTTGGCGCTGGTTGTTCAATTCGGAATACGGTTTGCTGAATGCGGTGCTGGATAAACTCGGTTATTCCGGAAATATCTTATGGATCACCGACCCGGAAGTGGCGATCTGGTCCATCATCATCGTCGGCATCTGGACGAACGTCGGCTACAACATGATCCTGCTGCTGGCGGGTCTGAAGGAAATACCCAAAGAATACTATGAAGCGGCTGTTGTCGATGGCGCCGGACCGCTGAAACAATTCTTCTCGATCACACTGCCGCTGCTTTCGCCGCAACTGTTCTTCGTTTCCGTGACGAGCGTCATCGGTGCGCTGCAGGTGTTCGATATCATCTTCATGATGTTCGACCGCACGAACCTGGCGCTGAAGAGCACGCAATCGCTGGTGTATATGTTCTTCAATGAATCATTTGTGCTCAACGACAAAGGCTACGGTTCGGCTGTCGCCATCTCGTTGGTGCTGATCATCATGGCGATCACCGGCATCCAGCTGTTGGCGCAGAAAAAATGGGTCACCTACGATTAGGAGTGAAAAAATATGCAGACAAAAATGAATAAAACGACAGCACTGATCCACATCGTACTGATCATCGGGTCTTTGCTGATGATTGTGCCATTCCTGTGGATGGTCCTGACCTCGGGGAAAACGATCAGCGAATCCACACAGATTCCACCGCAAATTTTCCCGGAAGTGTTCCAGATCGAGAACTACAAAGCGGTATGGAATTCCTTGCCGTTCGTCAGTTTTTACATCAACACCGGTTTGATGATCGCCTTCAGGGTATTGACCTCGACGCTCTTCAGCGCGATGGCTGCCTTCGCGGTTGCGAAACTGGATTTTCCCGGAAAGAACCTGTTTTTCGGCATCGTCCTGACGCAGATGATGATCCCTTCGCAGATCTATCTGACACCGCAATATTTGCTGGTCCAGAATTTGGGACTTTTGAATTCGATCTCGGCCCTGGTCATCCCGGGCATCGTCTCCGCTTTCGGGACCTTCCTGCTGCGCCAATTTTTCATAAAATTACCTGACGAACTGATGGAAGCCGCGATAATCGATGGTGCAACGACCTGGCAAGTATTCTACCGCATCTACATGCCGCTGGCGCGTTCCGGTTTGGTGGCTTTGGGCATCTTCACGTCGCTCTTTGCCTTCAAGGATCTGATGTGGCCATTGGTTGTCAACATGTCCCAGGACAAAATGACATTATCGGCTGGATTAGCCAGCCTGCAAGGACAATTCACGACCAATTATCCGCAACTGATGGCCGGTTCGGTCATCGCGATCATCCCGATGGTCATCCTGTACATCCTGTTCCAAAAACAATTCATCGAAGGCATCGCAACCACAGGAGGCAAGTAAGAAAAGCCGAACGTATTTGTTCAGCTAATGACATCGAAAATGAGGTAACCGATAATGAAAATCAAAAACGAAGCAATGCTGATCACCTATCCGGACAGTCTGGGCAACAACCTGAAGGATCTGGAAAAGGTGCTGGACACCCATCTGAAAGGGGTAGTCGGCGGCGTGCATGTCCTGCCGTTCTTCCCATCATCCGGTGACCGCGGCTTTTCGCCGATGGACTACACCAAAGTCGATGAAAGGTTCGGTGGCTGGGAGGACATCAAACGCATCAGCGAAAAGTACTACATGATGTATGAGTTCATGCTCAACCACATTTCCGCCCAATCCCCCTATTATCTGGATTTTCTGGAGAAAAAAGAAGAGTCTCCCTACAAGGACTACTTCATCCGCTACAACGACTATTGGCCGGAAAACCGGCCGACGGAAACGGACATCGATCTGATCTACAAACGCAAACCGAAAGCACCGTTTGTGGACGCCCACTTCAAAGACGGCACGACCGAAAAAGTCTGGTGCACGTTCTCGGAAGAACAGATCGATCTGAACGTGAAGACCGAAGCGACGCGCCAGTTCATCAAAGACACCTTGAGCTTCTTGGCCGATAAAGGGGCTTCGATCATCCGCTTGGACGCGTTCGCCTATGCCATCAAGCAATTGGATACGAACTGCTTCTTCGTGGAACCGGAAATTTGGGAAATGTTGGAATACGCAGTGGAAATTCTGAAGCCATATGGTGTGACGGTCCTTCCCGAAATCCACGAGCATTACACAATCCAACAAAAAATCGCCGACAAAGGCTATCCGGTCTATGATTTCGCTTTGCCGATGCTGGTGCTGCATGCCCTATACAGCGGCAAAGCCGAAAAACTGTTGCATTGGCTGGAGATCTGTCCGCGCAACCAGTTCACGACCTTGGATACGCATGACGGCATCGGTGTCGTCGATGTGAAGGACCTGCTGACCCAAGAAGAAGTGGACTTCGCGGTCGAATCCCTTTACGAAAAAGGCGCCAACCTGAAGCGGATCTACAGTTCGGAAGCCTACAACAACCTGGACATTTATCAGATCAACTGCACGTACTACTCGGCTTTGGGCAACAACGATGCCGCCTACTTGTTGGCGCGGGCGATCCAGTGCTTCACACCGGGCATTCCGCAGATCTACTATGTCGGCTTGCTGGCCGGCGAAAACGATCTTGAGTTGCTGGAGAACAGCAAGGAAGGCCGCAACATCAACCGTCACTACTACAGCCTGGCTGAAATCGGACAGGAAATCGAACGTCCGGTCGTCAAAGACCTTTTCCGTCTGCTGGCTTTCCGCAACACGGCCAAAGCGTTCGACGGCGACCTGGAGATAACGCAACACGACGAAGGCGCCTTCACCTTGACCTGGGCCACTGCCGAAGAATCGGCCAGCCTGACGGTCGATTTGACCAAAAATGCCTTCTCGATCCTGCACCGGACTGCGGCAGGAGAAGAACAAATATTTTAGAAAAATGAAGAGAGCCAAGGAGTGATGACTGTGACGATAACATTCGATGAAAGCAAGAAATATTTTCATTTGCAGAATGAATCAGTGAGCTATGTGATTTCACTGGAAGAAGAAAAATATGTGTCCCATCAGTACTGGGGGAAACGGATCAACAGCTTTTCGCAAGTGGCTGATTATCCGCGCCAAGACAATGCCTTTGCGCCCAATCCGTTCGAGGTGCCTGGCCGTGTGTTTTCGCTGGCGACCTTACCGCAGGAATTTCCGGGCAACGGCAGCGGCGATTTCCGCGAATCAGCATTCGAGTGCCTGTATCCGGATCAAACGACTGTTAGCCTGCTGACTTATAAGAGCCATGAAATCTTGACCGGCAAACAGCCATTGCAAGGCTTGCCGCAGACTTATGAAACAAAGGAAGAGCCGGCGGATACGCTGTTGCTGACGCTGGAAGATACCGTCACAAAAGTTGAAGTTGTTTTGAGCTACACCTTGTTCCGTGACTATCCGGTGCTGACGCGTTCGGCAAGTTTCCGCAACAACGGAGCCGAAGACATCCATCTGAACAAAGCCTTGAGCATGTCCATCGATTTCCCGGATGACGCTTTCGATATGATCCAATTGCCGGGTGCCTGGGGAAGAGAACGCCAAATCGTGCGCACGCCGCTTGTCCGCGGTATCCACACGCTTGACAGCAAGCGCGGCACCACGAGCCATGCCTATCAGCCGTTCGTGGCTTTGGCCGAAAAAACGGCTACGGAAGACCAAGGAGCGGTCTACGGGTTCCATTTCGTCTACAGCGGCGAATTCCGTGCCAATGTCGAAGTTGACACTTACGCGCAGACACGCGTCCAGATGGGTATCAATCCAACCCACTTCCAATGGCATTTGCCTGTTGGAGAGACGTTCCAGACGCCGGAAGTCGTATTGGTATACAGCGAAAACGGGTTGAACGGCCTGTCGCAGACACTGCACCCGTTCTACCAGAAACACCTGATCCGCGGCCAACACCAATTTGCGGAGCGTCCAGTCCTGATCAACAACTGGGAAGGCACCTACTTTGATTTCACAGCCGAAAAGATCGAGGCGATGGCCGATGAGGCGTCCACTTTGGGGATCGAACTGTTCGTGCTGGACGATGGTTGGTTCGGCAAACGTGACGATGATTACTCTTCGCTGGGTGATTGGCATGTCCACACCGCGAAATTGCCGTCCGGTTTGAAGCAGCTCGCGGAGAACATCAAGGCAAAAGGCATGCTCTTCGGACTCTGGTTCGAACCGGAAATGATCTCTGAAGACAGCGAGCTATACCGTGCCCATCCGGATTGGTGCATCCATACGCCGGGCCGGGAAAAATCGCTCAGCCGCAGCCAATACGTGATCGATTTTAGCCGCAAGGAAGTCCGCGACAATATCCTGGCGCAGATGATGCGGATCCTGGATGAAGTGCCGATCGACTACATCAAATGGGACTACAACCGCAACATGACCGAAATCGGCAGCGCGGGTCCGGGCGCCGTGCCGGGGGAAGTGCTGCACAAGTACATGCTGGGTCTTTATGAAGTGATGGAGGCGCTGGTTACGAAATACCCTCAGATCCTCTTCGAAAGCTGCTCAGGCGGCGGCGGACGCTTCGACCCGGGTATCCTTTACTATATGCCGCAGACTTGGACCAGCGACAACACCGATGCAGTGGCGCGACTGGAAATCCAGTACGGCACTAGCCTGATCATGCCGATTTCGAGCATGGGCTCGCACGTCTCAGCTATCCCGAATCATCAAACGCATCGGATGGCTTCAATGAAGATGCGTGGCGATGTGGCGATGGCCGGCAATCTTGGCTACGAACTCGATGTCACGACGCTGTCCGAAGCCGAGAAGCAGGAGATGAAGGAGCAGATCAGCTTCTACAAGGAGCACCGCGGACTGGTCCAATACGGCGTTTTCCACCGCATCCTCAGTCCTTTCGAAACCCAGAACGAAGCCGCTTGGATCTTCGTCAGTCCGGAACAGGACGAGGCGCTCTACTTCTATTACCGCGTCCTCGACCGGGCCAACCTGAAGAAGAAAAAAGTGCTGCTCAAAGGCTTGGATCCCGCCAAATTCTACACCGTCAGCGGGTACGAAGGCACAATCGGCGGCGATGAGCTGATGAACCGTGGACTTTATTTGAAGGATGCCCTGCAAGGGGACTACCAGAGTGTCTGTCTGGTGCTGAAGGAAGCACAAGCTGTGAAACACTGAAGCAAAATAAGAGAGGGGCCATCTCATTACGAGACGTCCCCTCTCTTATTTTGCGTGCGTGGATCGGAGCAGTGCGTGTAATCCAGTAATCCGTCCCCAACTCCGGCGAAGCCTCCGCTCACCGGAGCACACCGGTAACAATCGGGCTCAGCTCCGACGAAGCCGTGCTCATCGGAGAACACAAATCGGAATGCGTCCTGAACTCCGGCGAAGCCTCCGTTCGCCGGAGAAGGACGGTGATTCTGCTTGATTCATTTGATTATGGTTCTGTCACTCCAAATATTCTTTTTCGAACACTTTCGTGCTGCGCACAGTATCGAATTGGCGGACCAAGCCTTCGATCTCTTCGCGGGAATCACGGAATTTAGGCGGCAATGCCAAGCGTTCACCCAATGTCTCGTAAGGCTCTTCATCATCAATGAAGCCGGGGCCGTCCGTCGCAAATTCCAAGAGGATGCCTTGAGCGATATTGGCGTAAAGCGATTCGAAATAGAAGCGATCGACGTAACCGGAAATCGGGAAGCGGTAAGAGCCCATATGCTCGATCCATTCCTCCAACTCTTTGCGGTCCTTGACGCGGAAGGCCATATGATGGACGCTGCCGAAGCCTTGCTGGGCTTGGCCCAGCGAAGTATTGTGCTCCACGATCATGCGGCCGCCGTTGCCGCCTTCTCCCACTTCAAAGAGATGGACAGCACCCTCGGAAGCGACGGCGCGGAAGCCCAATACGGTCTCCAATACTTGCTTGTAGAAATTGAAATCAGCGATGCGGACGAAAATTGGGCCCAAGCCATGGATGCCGTATTCGTTCGGAACAGGCCCTTTTTGCCATGGAATCCCGGGAGCCACGCCGGCATCGGCCTCATCCGAAACCAATTGGTAAAGTTGCTCATCGAAATCCTGGAAGTCGATCACGCGGCGGCCGAACTGTTCATGGATGCCGGAATGCGTGACGTTGTATTTGTCGAAGCGTTTCACCCAATAGTCCAAGGCTTCATCGGAAGGGACGCGCAGGCCAGTCTTGAAGATTTCATTTGTCCCTCTGACGGCTTTCGGGATGCCCGGGAAGTCGAAGAAGGTGATGTCCGTACCGGCACTCCCGCGATCATCAGCAAAGAAAAGGTGATAAGTCTGGATGTCGTCTTGGTTTACGGTTTTTTTGACCAAGCGCATACCCAGGATGTTGGTGAAGAAAGCATAGTTCTTCTCGGCGCTGCTGGTGATGGCGGTGACGTGGTGAATTCCTCTTAATGTGTTCATAGTTCGTTTCCTCATTTCATTGTGTATTCTGTTTCGTATATTCCTAATTCGAGATATATAGCCAAAAAAAGAAATCAGCAATCAGCTAACTTAATGTGAGTATACCGGCGTCCGACCCAAGATGCAAGCATTTCGCTCCGTGAGCAGGAAAAGCACGAAAACGGCCGATCCGGAGGCGTCCGGAAAGGCAATCGGAAAGTAAATATGTATAATAAGGGTATCAAAAAGCATTTTATGGACTACAACAAAAAACGAAACAGGATGAAAGGCAGTGATCAAATGGCAGGAAATGGATTGATGATGCAATATTTTGAATGGTATTTGGACGATGATGGTCAATTATGGAATCGCCTCAAGGAGGATGCAAAGCATCTGAAGGAATTGGGCATCACGGCTGTCTGGACTCCTCCGGCTTATAAAGGCACCGGAACGAATGATGTCGGCTACGGCGTCTACGATCTCTATGATCTGGGCGAATTCGACCAAAAAGGAGCCGTCCGCACCAAATACGGCACCAAAGCAGAGTATTTGGCCGCGATCGAAGCGCTGCACGCGGAAGGCATTTCCGTTTATGCCGATGTCGTCTTGAACCACAAAGCCGGCGCGGACGAGACCGAACGCTTCCTTGCTTATGAAGTCGATCCGGACAACCGGCAAGAGAAACAATCAAGCTCCTACGAAATCGAAGGCTGGACGAAATTCACTTTCCCCGGCCGCGGTGACAAATATTCCGACTTCAAATGGTCCTGGGAACATTTCACCGGGACGGACTTCAATAACGAATCCGGCAAAGAAGCCATCTACATGATCAAAGGCCTCGACAAAGGTTGGGCGGAAAACGAGAGCGTCGACAGCGAATACGGCAATTACGATTACCTGATGTATGCGGATATCGACTACAGCCATCCTGAAGTCGTTGAGGAAATCAAGAAATGGGCAGATTGGTACATTAAGGAGACGGGTGTCGACGGATTCCGCTTGGATGCCGTCAAACACATCAACGACCAGTTCGTGCAGGATTTCGTGGAGACGATCCGCGCGCAGCACGGCGATGATTTTTATGTGGTCGGCGAATATTGGAAGTACAAATATGGCGCGATCAAAGAATATCTGGAAGCAACGGATTTCACCTTCGATCTTTTCGACGTGGCGTTGCATCAGAATTTCCACCTTGCTTCCCAGCAAGGCAAGGATTACGATCTGCGCAATCTTTTCAATCAGACGCTGGTCGCCAAGAATCCGACCCATGCGGTCACTTTCGTCGACAACCATGATTCGCAACCGGCCCAAGCGCTGCAGTCTTACGTCGAGCCGTGGTTCACCCCGTTGGCGTACGGCGTCATCCTGTTGCGCGAACAAGGCTTCCCGTGCCTGTTCTACGGCGATTATTACGGCATCAAAGGCCCGCATCCGGTCGACGGCCAGCAGACTTTCCTGGACAAACTGCTTTATCTGCGCGCCAACCATGCCTACGGCGAACAGCGCGACTACTTCGACCACGGCAACTGCGTCGGCTGGAGCCGGCTGGGCAACGAAGAGCATCCGTACGGCTTGGCTGCGGTACTGTCCAACAGCGAAGAAGGATTCAAAGACATGTATGTCGGTGAGCAGTACGCTGGACAGACTTTCGCGGACTATACAGGCAACCGTGAAGACAAGGTCGAAATCGGTGAAGACGGCACCGGCCGCTTCCCGGTCAATGCCGGTTCGATTTCGGTCTGGGTCAAGGACGCGATCTCCCCAGAGCAAGCCTTTGACGCGGATGCGGTTGAAGAATAACTTTTACCGAACGCGTGTGGTAAAAAACTGCTGAAGAAACAACAATAGTTATACAATGAGGAGGCTGGGATGTTGTCCCAGCCTCCTCATTATCATGTGTCGACAAAACGATTACCGAAAATCCCAACAAACCTGACGGATTGCCCTTGTGTCGGGCATCAGCCCAGGACAGCGTTCCGGAATGTCGAGATCACCCAAACAAACACAACCATTAGAAAAAGGCGAACCGTTAGCGGCTCGCCTTTTTCTGGGGGGGAGGGTAGGTTAGAACTGGAAAGCGTAATTAAGGTGATGCCTCCATCCTCTGGTTAAGGGATGGCGATCACATCTTGAGATTGCTTGTCGAAGAAGTGGGACTTGCTCATGTTGAAGGCCAAATCAATGACTTCGCCTGGCGAATGGAAATCGCGCGCGTCCACACGGGAAATGAATTCTGTTCCGCCGACTTTGCTGTAAAGCATGGTTTCAGCACCCAATAATTCGGATACGACCACTTCTGCTTTGACGCCCCAAGTCGGGTTGGTATCAAGAACGATCTGCTCACTTTGGATATCTTCCGGACGGATGCCGAAGATCAATTCTTTGCCGTTGTAGCCTTTTTCTTCCAGGACTTTGCGTTTTCCGGCAGGCAATGTCAATTTCAGACCTTCTCCGTTCGTGATGACGCCATCTTGCAAAGTGACGTTGAAGAAGTTCATGGCAGGCGAACCGATGAATCCGGCTACGAATACGTTCACTGGCGTATCATAGACTTCTTTCGGGCTGCCGATCTGTTGCACAAAACCGTCCTTCATGATGACGATGCGATCTGCCATTGTCATCGCTTCAGTTTGGTCATGGGTTACGTAGATTGTAGTTGTGTTCAAGCGACGGTGCAATTTTGCGATTTCGGCACGCATGGCCACACGCAATTTTGCATCCAAGTTGGATAACGGCTCATCCATCAGGAAGACTTTTGCATCACGCACGATTGCGCGACCCAAAGCGACACGTTGTCTTTGTCCACCGGATAATGCTGCCGGTTTGCGATCCAAGTATTCCGTCAAGCCCAAGATGTCGGCTGCGTTATCAACGCGTTTCTTGATTTCATCTTTTGCGTACTTTCTCAACTTCAGACCGAAAGCCATGTTGTCGAATACAGTCATGTGCGGATAGAGCGCGTAGTTCTGGAACACCATTGCGATGTCGCGGTCTTTTGGCGCCACGTCGTTCATCACTGTGTCACCGATGATCAATTCGCCTTCGGAAATGTCTTCCAGACCGGCGATCATACGGAGCGTTGTCGACTTTCCGCAGCCGGAAGGACCGACAAAGACGATGAATTCGCGATCTTGGATGTGCAAGTTGAAATCTGTAACCGAATAATTAGCGGCATTGTCATATTTTTTGTGGATGCTGTTCAATTGGATCTCTACCATTTATTTGTACCTGCCTTTTTGGTTTTTTGGGCTTTTCTTTATGTCCTTATTCTATTTGAAAGCGGATTCCACGACCACGGGAAACTGCCCAAAAAAACCGCCATCGTTTTGTGCACTTTGCCGAAGGCGCTTTCCTGGTGCGGAAAGGCTTTAGAAAAATCTCAGGAATTGGTCATAAAAAAGTCTCAATTCCTTGCTATAGTTTGCATAGCGCTCGCTCCGGCAACCTTAACAACAGGCAAGAGCACAACTAAACCGTGAAAAAGCGCCGTTGTTTTGGTAAAATGGTTCTTTGATGCATCAAAGATCGATGCAGTCATATTCGAGAGAAAAGGGAGTTTTGATCCATGAACAAAAGAGGGTTTGAAGTCATCAGCAGTTATGCCGACAAAAACATCCGATTGCCTAAGCGTGCAACGAGACATGCAGCGGGATATGATTTTGAAGCAGCCGAAGAAATCGTGCTGCCGGCTATCTGGAAAACGGTCGTGAAAAGCGCGGGGTTGCAGCTTGGGGAACTGTTCGGGAGCGACAACGATGAGGCGATCGAAAAGAAAGAGCAGCTTTTGCGGCCGCTTTTGGTGCCTACCGGAATCAAAGCCTACATGCAGGAAGATGAATACCTACAATTGACGAATCGTTCCAGCAATCCGCTGAAGAATTTCATCGTGCTGCCGAACGGCGTGGGCATAGTTGATGCCGATTACTACAATAATGAGGGGAATGAAGGCCACATCTACTTCCAGTTTCTGAATTTCGGGTTACGCGACAAAGTCATCCGCAAGGGCGACCGCATCGGCCAGGGCATCTTCCTGCAGTTTTTGAAAGCCGATCAGGATGAACCAGAAGGATCGGAACGCACAGGCGGTTTCGGATCGTCAGGACAGGCTTAAAAAGAAAAGCCGAATCCGTGGGTATTTGCGGATTGTTATACGTAGAGTAGGCTTTTTGTGATAAAATAAGATAAGTTGATTCATACTTGAAGGAGAGATTCATTTGGCAAAGAAAACGGCAGTGAAATACGTTTGTCAGGCTTGCGGATACGAGTCGCCGAAATGGCTGGGACGTTGCCCGAACTGCAACACTTGGAACCAAATGGAGGAAGAACGGGAAGCGACGAAAGCAGTCAAGCAACAGCAACGTTCCAATTTCAGCGGAAACGTTCCTGAAGCGATCGCCATCCAGGACATCAAGACCGAGAATCTGCCGCGCGTCAAGACGCAGATGGAAGAAGTCAACCATGTGCTGGGCGGAGGGATCGTACCAGGTTCGCTGATTCTGATCGGAGGCGACCCGGGAATCGGTAAGTCCACATTATTGCTGCAAGTTTCGGCGCAGATCAACCAAGGCGGACACCGTGTCCTTTACATCTCCGGAGAGGAAAGCGCGAGTCAGATCAAATTGCGGGCGGAACGGCTCGGGGTCAAGGGCACCGATTTCTATATCTACCCAGAAACGGATATCGAGGCGATACGCAATACGATTGAGCGGATCAAGCCCGAATTCGTCATCGTCGACTCGATCCAGACGATGATCCATCCGGACAACACGAGCACGGCCGGCAGCGTCTCGCAAGTGCGCGAGTGCACCGCCGAATTCATGCGGATCGCGAAGAGCAACGATATCGCCATCTTCATCGTCGGCCACGTGACGAAGGAGGGCGCCATCGCCGGACCGCGGATGCTGGAGCATATGGTGGATACGGTGCTGTATTTTGAAGGCGATCGCCATCATGCCTTCCGGATCCTGCGTGCCGTCAAAAACCGGTTCGGATCAACCGACGAAATCGGGGTCTTCGAGATGATCGAAGGCGGCCTGCGCGAAGTGCGCAACCCATCCGAACTATTCCTGGAGGAGCGGCTTGCCGGAGCGTCCGGATCGGCAGTCGTTGCCTCGCTCGAGGGTACGCGCCCGATTCTGGCTGAGATCCAGTGCCTGATTACGCCGACAGTCTTCGGGAATGCCCGCCGGACCGCGAGCGGATTGGATTACAACCGGGTTTCGCTGATCATGGCCGTGCTGGAAAAACGCGCGGGCTTGCTGCTGCAGAACCAGGATGCCTATTTCAAATCGACAGGCGGCGTGAAGCTGGATGAGCCGGCCATCGACTTGGCGGTGGCTGTCAGCATCGCTTCCAGCTATTGGGACAGCGAGACTTCCGCGACCGAGTGTTTCATCGGCGAAATCGGCCTGACCGGTGAAATCCGCAGGGTGAGCCGGATCGAACAGCGCGTCAACGAAGCCCAAAAATTGGGCTTCACGAAAGTCTATTTGCCGAAGAACAACCTGTCCGGCTGGAAGCATCCGGAAGGCATCCAGATCATTCCTGTCGCGACACTGCAAGAAACGCTGCGCAAAGTATTTCCGAATAAAAATTGATGACAAATGGAAAGAGAGGGAAGCCTTTGAAACGGAAAATCATAACGGCCGTTTTCCTCTTGGTGGGCGGAAGCGCTGGTGTTACAGCGATGCCTTACCTGTGGGGATTAGCGGGCATACAGAATAATCTTTTCAACAATGTTTTTGTTAATATTGGAATTGGAGCACTTATATTTTTATTATTATCCTTTCTGTTGATGAAATTCATTTTGGATGTCATCCAGAAAATTGAGAACTACTTCAGCACCTTATCGGTCAGCTTCATGCTGTTCGGTTCAATCGGAACGATCATCGGGCTTGTGTTGGCTTGGCTGATCGGCATCCCGTTGACATCACTGAGGATTCCGGTCATCAACGATGTGTTGCCGGCAATCCTGTCCTTGATTTTGGCTTACTTGGGTTTCCGCGTGGGGACTACCCGCACTGAAGAATTCCGGAAACTGTTCGCAGCGAAACCGAAAAAGCAGGAAGAACCGCAGATGCTTGATCGTAAAGCGGACGATACTTTCCGCAAATACAAAATTTTGGATACGAGCGTCATCATCGACGGCCGCGTCTACGATATCGCCAAGACCGGTTTCATGGAAGGCGTCATCGTCATTCCCAACTTCGTGTTGCGCGAGTTGCAGTACATCGCCGATTCCTCGGACAGCCTGAAGCGCGTCAGAGGCAGACGGGGATTGGACATCCTGAACAAACTCCAAAAAGAAGAAGACATCGTCGTTGAAAGCTACGACGGCGAATTCGAAGAGATTCCCGAAGTCGACAGCAAGCTGATCCGTTTGGCGAAACTGATCGACGGCATCGTCGTCACGAACGACTACAACCTGAACAAAGTCTGCGAGTTCCAGAATGTACCGGTATTGAACATCAATGCCTTGGCCAACGCCGTGAAACCGGTCGTCATACCCGGTGAATACATGGTCGTCACGGTTATAAAAGTCGGAACGGAACGCAATCAAGGGGTGGCTTACCTGGACGACGGCACGATGATCGTCGTTGAAGAGGGACAGCATTACATGAACGAGACGATCGAAGTCGTCGTCACGAGCGCCTTGCAGACAGCAGCAGGCCGCATGATTTTCGCGAAGCCTGCGCATTCACAAAAAGGCATCAAATAAGAAATCCAGCACGAAATAACCAGCTTCACAGAAAAGGGGATACTTCATATGACAAAGAAAATCCGCGTACGTTATGCACCAAGCCCAACCGGTAACCTGCATATCGGAAACGCCCGTACCGCATTGTTCAACTATCTGTTTGCCCGCCATAACGATGGCGAGTTCATCATCCGTATCGAAGACACGGACCAAAAACGCAACCTTGAACATGGCGAAACGAGCCAACTGGAAAACCTGAAATGGTTAGGGATGGACTGGGATGAAGGTCCGGACAAACCGGGCAAAGTCGGCCCATACCGTCAATCCGAAAGACAGCATATCTACGATCCTTTGATCGACCAGTTGTTGCTTGCGAACCAAGCCTATAAATGCTACTGCACCGAGGAAGAACTGGAGACGGAACGCGAACATCAACGTGCCCGTGGCGAAATGCCGCATTATGCAGGGAAATGCGCGCACTTGACGGCTTCCCAGCAAGCTGAAAAAGAAGCACAAGGCATCACGCCGGTCATCCGTTTCCGTGTGCCGATCGAAAATACCTATACATTTGACGACATCGTTAAAGGACCGATCACGTTCGAAGCCAGCAGCGTCGGCGGAGATTACATCATCCGCAAACGCGATGGCTTCCCTACCTACAACTTCGCGGTTGCCGTGGATGACCACATGATGGGCATCACTCACGTCCTGCGCGGGGATGATCATATCGCCAATACACCGAAACAAATGATGATCTATGAAGCCTTCGAGTGGAAGACGCCTGTTTTCGGCCACATGACTCTGATCATCAACAGCGAAACCGGCAAAAAACTGAGCAAACGCGATGAAACGATCCTACAGTTCATCGAACAATACAAAGACTTGGGCTACTTGCCGGAAGCAATGTTCAACTTCATCACGCTGTTGGGTTGGTCACCGGTAGGAGAAGACGAAATCTTCTCGAAAGACGAGCTGATCAAGATGTTCGATCCGGAACGTTTGAGCAAATCACCTGCCGCCTTCGACCAGAAGAAACTGGAATGGATCAACAACCAATACATGAAGAGCGCCGATTTGGACACAATTGTGGCATTAGCCGCACCCCACTTGGTTGCTGCCGGCAAATTGCCGGAAAACCCTAGCGAGGACGACAAAGCTTACGCGAAAAAATTGATCGGCCTTTACCACGAGCAAATGAGCTATGCCGCTGAAATCGTTGCCCTTTCCGAACTGTTCTTCGCGGATGAACTCAATCTGGATGCAGAAGCGCAGGAAATCCTGGCTGCCGAAACGGCGCCGATTGTGCTTGCCGCTTTCAAAGAGCAATTGGTTGCCATTGAGCCGTTCGCAGAAGCTGAAATCCTGGGCGCCATCAAGGCAGTCCAAAAAGAAACCAAAATCAAAGGCAAGAACCTGTTCATGGCCATCCGCGTCGCCGTAAGCGGCCAAATGCACGGACCTGAAATCGGCAAGACCATCGAAGTGCTGGGCAGAGAAAAGAGCTTGGCTCACCTGAACAGCGTATTGGAAAAAATGTAAAACAGAGAAAAAAGGATAGCAAAAATGAGCTGATTCTATATAATGGATGGATAATCCAAAAAGGAGCATGAGATGACTTGAATAGAATACGCGAAACGATTCAAACCATAAAAGATCATGATCCGGCCGCAAGGAGTACGTTGGAAATCATTCTGACGTACCCGGGGCTACATGCCATCGTTGTATATGATATCGCTCATTTTTTTTATAAGCGTAATTGGTATACCTTCAGCCGGGTTATCTCGCATCTCGGGCGTTTCTTGACCGGTATCGAAATCCATCCGGGGGCAACGATCGGGCATCGTCTGTTCATTGACCATGGTATGGGGATCGTCATCGGGGAAACCGCCGAAGTCGGCGATGATGTCATGATTTACCATGGCGTGACGCTGGGCGGCACCGGGAAAGATACCGGCAAACGCCATCCCACGATCGGGAATAATGTGCTGTTGTCTGCCCATGTGCAAGTATTGGGGCCGATCAAAATCGGCGACAATGCCAAAATCGGGGCATCGGCTGTGGTCGTCAGCGAAATTCCGCCTGATGTCACAGCTGTCGGTATCCCGGCAAAAATCGTCCGTTACCATAAACGGAATGAGGAAAAAATGACCGAATGATTAGCAAACGAAAAAGGGCGTCAGCCCTTTTTTCGAAGCTGGAAAGGAGTGCGCAATGTTAAAAATCTACAATACCCTGACGCGCGAAAAAGAAGAGTTCCAACCGATCCAAAAGAATAAGGTGGGCATGTACGTCTGTGGTCCGACCGTCTACAACTACATCCATATCGGCAATGCCCGCAGCACAGTGGCTTTCGATACCGTCCGCCGCTACTTGGAATACCGCGGCTATGACGTGAATTTCGTCTCCAACTTCACCGACGTGGACGACAAGATCATCCGTGCCGCCAAAGAGTTGGGCATTTCCGCGAAAGAAGTCGCCGAAAAGTTCATCGCGGCCTTCTATGAAGATACCGCGGCTCTGCACGTCGAAAAAGCGACGCTGAATCCGCGCGTGATGGAAAATATCCCGGACATCATCGCCTTCATCGGCGATCTGATCGATAAAGGCTATGCCTATGAAGCTGACGGCGACGTCTATTACCGTACCGGTAAGTTCAAGGACTACGGCAAATTGAGCGATCAATCGATCAAGGACCTGATCGTCGGCGCCAGCGAACGCCTGGATGCGGAAGAGAACGTGAAAAAGGAAGATCAGCTTGATTTCGCACTTTGGAAAGCAGCGAAGCCGGATGAAGTCTCCTGGGAATCACCTTGGGGCTCGGGACGCCCGGGCTGGCACATCGAATGCTCGGTGATGGCGACCAAATACTTGGGCGACACCATCGATATCCACGGTGGCGGCCATGACCTGACTTTCCCGCATCACGAAAACGAAATCGCTCAGAGCGAAGCCAAAACCGGCAAAACCTTCGCGAACTACTGGATGCACAACGGCTTCGTCACAATCGGTGAAACAGCCGAGAAGATGAGCAAGTCGCTCGGGAACTTCGTGACGGTGCATGATATCCTGAAGGAAGTCGATCCGCAGGTGCTGCGTTTCTTCCTCGGAACTGCGCATTACCGCCGTCCGGTAAAATACAGCGAAAAAGCCATCGAAGAAGCCAAAATCAATCTGGAGAAAGTAAAAATCGCCTATCAGAATGCCCACTACCGCCTCCAAGATGCCGTCGCGGCACTGCCCGATGAGGCCGAGCAATTGGCTTTGTTCCAGAATCTGCAGGCACAGTTTGTTGCCGAAATGGATGACGATTTCCAAGCGGATAACGCCATGTCTATCGTTTACCAGTTCGCCAAGGAATTGAACATCTACGCGGAAGGCGAAGCCGTTTCTGAAGCAGTCATCACTGCAGCATTGGCTTTGTACAAGGCAATGGTCGGCGTCTTCGGCGTCATACTCGGTGAAGAAGCACTGCTGGATGACGACATCCAGACTTTGATTGATGAACGGACACAAGCCCGAACAGACAAAAATTTCGCCCGCAGTGATGAAATCCGCGATTACCTGAAGGATCAGGGCATCATTCTGGATGACACCGCCCAAGGCACCAGATGGAGAAGAGCATAGTGACAGAACAGAATTGGAGCTTATTGAACGGTCTTGCCTTGGCCTATGTCGGCGATGCCGCTTATGAGACTTATATCAGAACGCATTTACTAGAAAAAGGACACACCAAACCCAACCAGCTTCACCGGCGCGCGACTTTTTTCGTTTCGGCCAAGGCCCAAGCGAAACTGATGCATGTGATGCTTGAAAAAGAAGGCTTCCTGAGCGAAGCAGAAATGGATATGTACCGTCGCGGCCGCAACAGCAAGAGCCATACGATCGCCAAAAATGCGGACGTAACGACCTACCGCATCGCGACCGGCTTCGAGTCGCTGATGGGCTATCTGCATCTTTCCGGGCAAAAAGTTCGGCTTGAAGAATTGATCCGTTGGTGTATCCAAGAAGTCGAGGAAAACAATTATGAAAAATAAACCGAACCGCGCGTTCAAGGACAGCCGCAATGCACCGAAAAAGGGCAGACCGGAACCAAAACCAAGACGACGCGATGACGCAGAAAAAGAAACACCCGAAAACGAAGACTTCGTGATGGGACGCCACCCGGTATTGGAATTGCTGCGCTCCGATCGCGATGTCAACAAACTGTTCATCCAGGATGGACTGGGCGGAGAAAAATTGGGCGACATCATCAAGCTCGCGAAGGACCGCAAGATCCAGATCCAAGCGGTACCGAAAAGCAAGCTCGACACGTTGTCCGATAACGCCGTCCACCAGGGCGTCATCGCCGCTACGGCAGCTTTCCAGTATGCCGTACTCGATGATCTGTTCGAAGCGGCTGCCGCCAAGAACGAAGATCCTTTCTTCATCATCCTGGATGGTGTCGAGGATCCGCATAACCTGGGGTCCGTGCTGCGTACCGCAGATGCTTGCGGTGCCCATGGAGTCATCATTCCCAAGCGCCGCGCAGTCGGTTTGACGGCGACCGTCGCCAAAGCATCGACAGGCGCCATCGAGCACGTACCGGTCGTGCGCGTCACGAACTTGCACCGCACCATCGAAGAACTGAAGGAACGCGGTGTCTGGATCTACGCCACCGACATGTCCGGGCAGGATTACCGCCAGTGGGACACAACGTTGCCGTTGGCGATGATCATCGGCAACGAAGGCAAAGGCATTTCCCGCCTGTTGAAGGAATCCGCTGATGGCCTGTTGACCATCCCGATGGTCGGCCATGTGCAGAGCTTGAATGCCGGCGTTGCAGCCGGACTGATGATGTACGAAGTTTTCCGCAAACGCCACGTTTGATCCGATTCGTAGCATCTGCGTACCAGAAAAAGCGAGGTGAAGATCCTGTTGAAGAAAGAAATCCTGATAGTGGACGGCTACAATATGATCGGCGCCTGGCCGGAACTGGTGAAGCTGAAGAACCAGGACCTCATCGAAGAGGCCAGGGATCAACTGCTGCAGGCGCTGTCCGATTATCAAAATTATGAAGGCAACGAAGTCTGGTGCGTTTTTGATGCCCAGTTCGTTCCCGGCATCACGAAAGAGTATTCTAAATACCGGGTGAAGGTCATCTTTACCGCACAAGGGGAGACCGCCGACACCTACATCGAAGGCGTCGTCAAAAAACTGCGCAACGTGCTGACCGAAGTCTATGTCGCCACCAGCGACTTGGCCGAACAGCAGCTCGTCTTTTCGAAAGGCGCCCAGCGCATCTCCGCCATGGAACTCTACAAGGACATCAAACGCTCCAAAAAAGCCTTGGAGACCGAAAGCCGCCGCTTCCGCGACCAACGCCAGCGCGGCACCTGGTCAGATGACCAACTGGAGGTCCTGCGCGAGATCTATAAGGATATGTTGGAGTGAAGCTAGGTTCATCATGAATACACAAAGAAGAGGTCGTCTCGTTTATTTGCGGGGCGGCCTCTTTATTTGGAATTGCATCGACAAGAGCGGACCCAAAATTTGCCTGCAACTCCGGCGAAGAGGCCACTCACAGGAGTTTGCACTCCAAAATAAACCTTACCTTCTATGAAGGGAACATCGCCGGAGTTGTCCGGAAATATATGAACTAAACTCCGGCGACGCCTCCGTTCACCGGAGAAGAAGCGTGCAGATTTGGATCTGAACATATCCGAAGATCTCCCTTCATCAAAAGCGTGCTTCGGTATAAAATCCGAACAAAAAGTTATTCATCTATGATTTTTGGTTCGAATTTTAATTCGATTTACAATTTATCATGAATTTTATCGAGTTTTTTTTATTAAAAACCGAAAAAAGCCTCGACAATAAAAATATCCAATGGTATCATTTTTGAAAACACTGGATATTTCAGAGAAGGCGGGAAAACATGAAAGAATTGTACGACGGCAAAACAAAAACAGTCTTGTTGGATGAAGCGAATAAGGAAGTCTACTTATTGTTTAAAGATAGCGCAACCGGCCAAGATGGCGTCTTCGATCCAGGCTCCAATACAGTTGGCGGCAGTGTTGCCGGTAAAGGAAAAGTTGGCTTGACTGTTTCCAAATACTTTTTTGAATTGATGGAAAAAAATGGTATTCCTACGCACTACTTGGATGCGGATATCGAAAAAGGTGTCATGAAAGTTCGCCAACTGACTGTCCCGAATCTGGAATTTGTTTTACGCTATTTCACTGCTGGCAGTATGTGCCGCCGTTTTACCTTGCCTGAAGGGTTGCCTTTTGATCCGCCCTATTTGGAAGTGACGTTGAAAGACGATGAACAAGGCGACCCATTGATTACGGATCGCTTGTGCCAAATGAAAGGTATTTTGCAACCTGGGCAATACAATGAAGCGCTCGATATCTTAACGAAAGTCGGCGCAGTTCTTAGAGATGCTTTAGCCGAAATGAACTTGACCTTAATCGATTTCAAAATTGAAATTGGTTATGACAATGACGGAAAAATGTACGTCGTGGATGAAATCACCCCCGATATTTGGCGCGTCAAAGATGAAGCAGGCAATATTCCCAACCAAATTGACTGTGCGCAATTGATTTTAGAAAAAATTCAATAAGAAAAAGGTGAGATCCCAGTACGGGACCTCACCTTTTTTACTCACCAACAAAGATGACCCAGCGTCCTCTAGTGGCGATAGTCGATCCGAGTTCAAGGGTATTTCCTCATCGAAACCACTTGGATCAGGATGAGCGCTAGACTGGTCAGCAAGGTGACGAAGACGATGCTTTGGATGCCGGTGAGGTTGATGACGACGGCGGCCAGGCTGGCGCCGAACGCACCGCCCAATTGGATCAAGGAACCGTTGATGCTGAGCATAAAACTGGATTTGTTATCGGTCACTTGGGCGATGCCGGTGTTGAGCTGCAGGCCGGTGAACCAGGCACTCATCAGCCATATGATAATGAAGAGCACGCTTAACCATTTCGACGGTTGGACAACAAGGATCAATAGCATCGCTGCCGTTTGGAGCACCGCCCCGAGCATCATTGACTTGGCGTATCCGATGGCATCCGATACATGGCCGCCGAGCAGGTTGCCCGTGAAACTGGCAAGGCCAAGCGCAACCAGTATCAGGCTCATCAGCGGCTCGATGGAAGGGAAAAGCAACAGCAAGTACGGTGTCGCATAGGTGTAGAAGGCGTTGTATCCCATGAACATCATCAACGTATAGGCAAGCAGCAGCAACGTTTTCCCGTCCTTAAAGAACTGCAGCTCGTTTTTCAGATCCAGTTTTGTGGCCTCGTGATCCGCTTTCGGCAAATACTTCAGGAAATAAACGAGAGACAACAGCATCATGGCATTCAGTATCCAAAAAATGCTGCGCCAATCCAGGACTGCGGACAAGGCGCGCGTCAACGGGATGCCGATGACAAGCGCCAAGGAACTCCCCATGATATAGAAAGCCAAGGAACGCCCTTGCCGATCCTTGGGCGAGAGCGCCAAAATCGTTGAAATGGCCAGCACACCATAACTGTTGGCGGAAATCCCCATCAGCAGCCGGACGATGAGCAGTTGCACAAAATTTTGGGCATAGATGAGCGCGAAGGTCGTCAAAATAGTCGCAAACAGCATCAGCTTCAGCATCTTGCTGCGTTCGACCTTCCGGAACAGGATCAAAGTGATCGGCACTCCGAACGCCGCCCCATAAGAATACATCGTGTTCAACAGACCGGACTGGGCCACCGAGATGCCCAGCGAAACAGCCACTTTGTCCAGAATGCCGCTGAAGACAAAAGCCGTCATCGCCAGCACAAAGCTCATCGCACTGAAGACCAGTAACATCGTGTTTGGTTTTTTCATTTTAGTCTCCTTCGAAAAGTGGTTTTTGATTGCGGTTACATAAAGCCGGCCCGGATTATCCGACCTGCTTTTCCGCATATAAAACCAGTATACAGGTTAAACTGGACTTCAAGTCAAGGAGATTCGTGAAGATTTCTGTTACGGCAACAGGAAGGTAGGGGATTCCTCTTTTTGCAATGCTGACTGCTCCCCATGGATAAATCCAGGGGGTTCCAATGGCTGTTGGGACGTCACGGACCGTACTGGCGATATTTCCAAAAAAGTGGAGATGTCGTTTTTCTATTTCCGTTCTATTCCCAAAAGCCCTTAGACTTTC
>NZ_JBSQPW010000020.1:0-46003 GCF_055118575.1 Trichococcus sp.
ACAATCGCATTCAGTGATTCTTTTCGTCTCTAAGAGACGTTTTTAAAAGGAAAAAATAACAGCTCTGCCAAAAATCCAATATTGCAGATGAAATAGGGTTGTTCATATCAAGATTTGGGGTGGTATGAATAATTCAGGAAACAATTTATGCGTTTTCGGCGCGGATTCAACCAGAAATTTATCGTATAATAAAGAATAATTAAGCTAAATAACGAGCAGAAAGTTTGAGGATTTTCATGAAAATTGCAGTAGTTACGGACAGTACCGCTTATTTGACGGCTGAAATACGTCAGCGGCATCATATTCATATGCTGCCGTTAGTCGTGAATATCGGAGGAAAGACATATGAAGAAGAAATAGATTTGGCTGCTGAGGACTTTTACGCGCTGATGAAAGTGTCTGAGGATTTTCCGAAGAGCTCCCAACCAGCAGTGGGTGTCATGTATCAACTGTATGAGGAATTGGCGAAGGAGCACGATGCGATCATCAGTATCCATCTTTCAAGCGGCATCAGTGGCACATACCAGAATGCGGCCTCTTTGAGCAGGGAATATCCTGAGTTCAACATCCATCCCTTCGATTCCGAAATCAGTTGCTATGTGCAGGCCCGATTCGTCTTGGAGGCTGCAAGGCTAGCTAATGTCGGTATCGAACAGGAGCAGATCATTGCGCGATTGGAACACATGAAGAAACGTTCCCAGGCCTACTTTATGGTGGACGATCTGATGAACCTGCAGCGCGGCGGCAGACTCTCAGGGGGGGCCGCGGTCATCGGCTCCATCATGAAGATCAAACCAGTGCTGCATTTTTCGGACAAAAAAATAGTTGTCTTCGAAAAAATCAGAACAAATGCAAGGGCATTACGACGGATCGAAGAACTGCTTGGCCAGACTGCCGCAACAGCTGATTACCCAATCATCGCAACGGTCATCCATGGGAATATTCCCGAAAAAGGACAAGCTTGGTTAGAGCAGCTCCAACGAGAGTTTCCGGACATCAGATTCGAATTGAGTTATTTCGGCCCTGTCATAGGGACGCATTTAGGTGAAGGTGCGTTAGGGCTGACCTGGACGGAAGATACCGAATTGAGCTGTCCGCTATAAGCGACAAATAGTTGCGGCAATCATACATTCATTTGGGAGGAAGAGCCAACAAGGTTCTGTCCTTCCTGTTTTTTTATCAAAAATGGATAGAGGAGTGTAGTCATGAGAGTATTCGTTGGCATCCAATTGCCTGAAGACATCAAAGAACACCTAGCCGCTGTTCAGGGAGAAGTGAAACGCGCCTGCCTGAAAGGGTCATTCACGGATCCGGATAACTTTCATTTGACGATGCGTTTTATAGGAGAAGTGGATCCGGATCAGAAGAGTGCAATCACAACTCTGCTGGCCCGTTGTGCCGCAGGACAACTCCCATTCCTGATCGAAACCGCTGGATTGGGTTGTTTTTTCAAAAAGAACAAGCGGATTATCTGGCTGGGCATTAAAGAAAATAGTCAACTCCAAAAACTCTATGGTCAGCTTAACGCTTCCTTGCAGGAGCAAAAAATGACAGTAGCCGAGGAGGGGGCTTTTATTCCGCACCTTACGCTCGGTCGGGGAATTACACTGTCGCAGGAGTGGGAAGTCCTAAGCCAATTGTCGTTGCTGCCGGATCAACAAATCCCGGTAACTGCGCTGACACTGTTCGAAAGTGGTCGGCTGAACGGAAAACTAGTCTATCGCCCGATTGCTGATTTCCCTTTCGAAGGGAGTTCCGTCCAGCCGATAGCCAACAAATCAAAAAATCCCTGACCGGAAACAGAAAAGCGTCACTCTCCGTAAATTCAGCGGAAGAGCGGCGGCTTTTTTTGCGTATGCTACCAAGGAGGGGGAAAGGGAGGATGGCATGGACGGAAAGGATTTGAAAGGCAGGGAGTTGACGAGGATCGAGTGCCGCAGTGTGGACGATCTGCTGTTGGATGTGGCTGAAAAACGTCCCGGTTTGGCCAGAGTGAAAGGGAAGCTAACCTGTTCCCGCTGCGGGAATCAGGACAGGAACAAAATGCAGGCAGCGCCGTGCTCTTGTGGAACGGCTTGTCTTTATTGCCTGAGTTGTCTGAACATGGGGAAAATCAAGAGTTGCACTGTGCTCTACCATCTGCCGGAAACCAATTCTTTCGCATGCTACCATGAGCCGATCCTGCAATGGGAAGGCCAGTTGTCCCCGGAACAGAAACGAGCATCGGATGAAATCGTGGGAACGGTCCAATCGGAACAGACACGCCTTATTTGGGCGGTCGCTGGTGCCGGGAAGACCGAGATGATTTTTGAGGGGATTGCAGCTAGTCTGCGCAAAGGCGGAAGAGTCTGCTTGGCTTCCCCACGTGTGGATGTATGTTTGGAACTGGCCCCTCGGATCAAACAAGCATTCCCGGAGGTCCCGCTAGCTTTACTGTATGGGGGCAATGAGGAGGGCTACAGCTATACGCCGCTCGTCATCGCCACAACCCACCAGCTGTTGCGTTTCCGGGAAGCGTTCGATCTGCTCATCATCGATGAGATCGATTCTTTCCCCTATCACAATGATTTGGGTTTGCAGTTTGGGGCGCAGAAATCCAGGAAAATAGCGAGCGCGCTGATTTATCTGACGGCAACACCTTCAGGGGAGATGCAAAAGGAAATCAGGCGCGGCAGATTGGCGACGACGGTCTTACCAGCCCGCTATCACGGCTTTGCGTTGCCCGAACCGGAATGTCTGTGGGTCGGAAATTGGCGTAAGGCCATCAACAGAAAGAAAAATACTCGATTTCTTTCCTTGATACGCAGGCAACTCCAACAGAAAAGGCGCTTTCTGCTTTTTTTGCCGCATATCCAGCTGATGGAAGCGTTGGATAGATGGTTGCAGGAAGTTTTTCCGGATAAGCTGTTCACCTGCGTTTCCGCGAGCGATCCTGATCGCGAGGAGAAAGTGAAAAGGATGCGGGCAGAGGAGTATGATTTTCTGATGACAACGACCATACTGGAGCGCGGCGTGACTTTCCGGGATATCGATGTCATTGTGCTTGGCGCGGAAGATCGGGTCTTCACGGAAGCCTCGCTTGTGCAGATCGCCGGGAGGGCAGGCAGGCACAAAGACTTTCCGACAGGATGGGTCTGTTTTGCCCACTACGGTGAGACCAAAGCCATCCAGGGGGCAATCCGGCAGATCCGCTCACTGAACCGGGACGCGGGAAGAAGGGGGTTGTTGCATGGGACAGTGTCTATTTTGCCAAACTGAGATCCGCGAAGTTCTGACCTTGCAGGAACTTTTCGATTTCGGGAAAAAGGATCGCGGAACGGTTTGCCGAACTTGCGAGGGGAAATTGCCGCGTCTAACCGGCCAAACTTGCTGCTCAGGATGCATGCGTCCGCAAGAATCCACGAATTTGTGCGAGGACTGCCGGAGGTGGAGCAGTTGCTATCCGGAGCTGAAGATTGCGCATCATGCTTGCTATGCCTATACGGGTGCGGTGAAGGACTGGCTGCAACGCTATAAGTTTCAAGGCGATTACCGTCTTTCTGCCGCGTTCACGAACGATCTGCAAGCATTTCGAAGGGAGCATCCTAAAGCACTGTTCCTTCCGTTGCCGATCTCGATTGCCAGCTACGAGGAAAGGGGCTTCAATCAATGCGAGGAGATGCTGAAACGAGCGGGAATCCGCTACGTACAATTCTTGGGAAATCAGCATGCGGGAGAAAAACAATCAGAAAAAAACAGACAGGAACGACTGCTGACCACGCAACCTTTTTCCTTGCTGGTTGGGCATGAAAAATATCTTAAGCAGGAAATTATTCTTTTTGATGACGTCTACACCACCGGGAGAACGCTCTATCACGCAAAATCGCTCCTGTACAAGCAAGGATTCAGATCGGTTCGCTCCATCACAATCGCAAGATAATCAATCATAAAGATTGAAATGTTAAGGCGCTTACATTATAATGAAGTTAAAGAAACCCCCTATGAGTGGTCCATAGGCGAGGGTTGTCTTTATCTGACGATGCGTCAGACGAAAGGAGAGAGTGCTATGTTTAAGTATAATGTCCGAGGAGAAAATATCGAGGTTACAGAACCGATTCGCAGCTACGCCGAGAAAAAATTAGGCAGATTGGAGAAATACTTTGGCAACGTGCCTGAAACAACTGCGCATGTCAACTTGAAAGTATATCCATTCCCAGCCGAAAAATCTGCTAAGGTGGAAGTTACGGTTCCGCTACCTTTCCTGGTTTTAAGAGCCGAAGAGACTTCCAATGATCTTTACGGAAGCATCGATTTGGTCGTGGACAAACTTGAACGCCAAGTTCGTAAATACAAGACGAAGATTCACCGCAAATCCAGAGAGAGAGGATTTGATATCGGTAACGAGCCAAATCCTATCGAAGAAACTATAGAAGCAGACGAAAATGCCCTTGAAATCGTCCGCACAAAACGTCTTTCTCTCAAACCGATGGACAGTGAAGAGGCTGTATTGCAGATGAATATGCTTGGACACAACTTCTTTATCTTCGAAGATGCTGAAACGAACGGCACAAGTATCGTGTATCGCCGTAAAGACGGTAAATTCGGCCTGATCGAAACTGACTGAATCCGAAATTAACGTCCCCCGCCACTGAACGGCGGGGGGCTTTTTTTGATTGTTGCAGCCCGAAGAGTCGATAATAGGTTATCCATCAACCACGGGCTGCAATCACTGACCCTAAATCCATCGATCGGCAACCGCTGCAAGGTTTTGTTGATGGGGACTAGTTCACATTAATTAAAAGAAATGATAGAATAGTAGAGATATAAGAATTATTTTTACAGCACCAACGAACAACATACACATAAATGCATACCAGTGAATATGATCGCTGGAATGAAATCAGACAGCAAGAGGAGATATAGAATGGCCAACTTTTTAAAGAAACTCATAGAGAATGATAAGAAAGAGCTGCGTTCCTTAGAAACATTAGCGGATAAAGTCATCTCATACGCGGATAGAATGGCCGCTTTGGATGATGAAGAATTGCGGGAGCTGACCGAATCCTACAAAGCACGCTATCAAAAAGGGGAATCTTTGGACGACCTGCTTCCGGAAGCATTTGCCGTAGTCCGCGAAGGCGCAAAACGCGTCTTGGGGCTGTATCCTTATAAAGTGCAGATAATGGGTGGGATTACCCTGCATAAAGGCAACATTGCCGAAATGAAGACCGGTGAAGGTAAAACCTTGACCGCAACGATGCCGGTATATCTGAACGCCTTATCAGGCGAAGGTGTCCACGTTGTCACTGTCAACGAGTATTTGGCAAGCCGCGATGCAGTCGAGATGGGTGAACTCTACCGTTTTCTGGGCTTGACTGTCGGTTTGAACACAAACGGCAAGTCTTCGGAAGAAAAGCGTGAAGCCTATAATTGTGACATCACTTACAGCACCAACAATGAATTGGGCTTCGATTATTTGCGTGACAATATGGTTGTCTACAAAAACCAAATGGTGCAGCGCCCGTTGAACTTTGCGGTCGTCGATGAGGTCGACTCGATCCTGATTGATGAAGCCCGCACACCATTGATCATTTCCGGACAAGCCGAAAAATCGACTGCACTCTATAACAGGGCTGATTTCTTCATCAAAGGCTTGAAAGAAAATGAAGACTATACGATCGATTTGACTTCCAAATCAATCGCGTTGACGGACGAAGGCATCGAAAAAGCCGAAAAAACTTTCCATTTACCAAACTTGTATGATGTGGACAATACCCGCCTCGTGCATCATTTGGATCAAGCCCTGCGTGCGAACTACATCATGCTTGTGGACATCGATTACGTGGTGGATGACGGGAAAGTAAAAATCGTCGATCAATTCACGGGCCGGATCATGGAAGGCCGTCGTTACTCGGATGGTCTGCATCAAGCCATCGAAGCGAAAGAGAACGTGGAAATCGAAAATGAATCGAAAACAATGGCCACCATCACTTTCCAGAACTACTTCCGTATGTACAAAAAACTGTCCGGTATGACCGGTACGGCGAAAACGGAAGAAGAAGAGTTCCGGGAAATCTACAATATGAACGTCATTTCGATCCCTACAAACAGACCGATCGTCCGTCATGACTATCCGGATTTGTTGTATCCATCTTTGAAAAGCAAATTCAGGGCCGTTGTTGGCGATATCAAAGAGCGACACGCAAAAGGTCAGCCGATCCTTGTCGGTACCGTAGCTGTTGAAACGTCTGAGCTGCTTTCGCAGATGCTGCGCCAAGAAAACATTCCGCACCAAGTTTTGAATGCCAAAAACCATTTCCGGGAAGCGGAAATCATCATCGGAGCCGGCCAACCCGGAGCCGTCACGATCGCCACAAATATGGCTGGTCGTGGTACCGACATCAAGCTGGGCAAAGGTGTCAAGGAATTAGGCGGTCTTTGCGTCATCGGTACCGAACGCCACGAATCGCGCCGGATCGACAATCAATTACGGGGACGTTCCGGACGTCAAGGGGATCCCGGCGAAACGCAATTTTACCTGTCATTGGAAGACGACTTGATGAGACGCTTCGGATCGGAACGCATCCAGCAAGTCTGGAGCAAATTGAATTTGGATGATGAAGCGGAAGATGTGGTCATCCAAAGCAAAATGCTTTCCAAACAAGTGGAATCCGCCCAAAAACGAGTGGAAGGCAATAACTATGATACCCGTAAAAACGTACTGGAATACGATGAAGTCATGCGTGAACAGCGTGAGATCATTTATGGGCAACGTTTGGAAGTCATCAATGAAACCGAATCGTTGAAGTATGTCGTGACAGCGATGATCAAGCGTGCGATTGCGCGTGTGGTCGAAACGCATACCATCGGTGAAAAGGCGACTTGGAATCTGCAAGGCATCCGTGATTTTGCCGGAGCTGCCCTTGTGCATCCCGACAGCATCAGTTTAGCCGAACTGGAAGGAAAATCTGCGCACGAAATCGAAGAATATTTGGTGGAACGCGCAATGGAAGTTTACAAGACAAAAGAGTCACAATTGAGTCCAGAACAAATTTTGGAATTTGAAAAAGTTGTTATCCTGCGGGTTGTCGACAGCAAATGGACCGATCACATCGACAATATGGATGAGCTGCGTCAAGGAATCGGCTTGCGTTCATATGCACAGAACAATCCGTTGACCGAGTACCAAACCGAAGGCTATGATCGTTTCCAGGAAATGATTGCGACCATCGACTATGACGTTACCCGGATTGTGATGAAATCAGAAATTCGTCAAAATCTGCAACGCCAATCCGTAGGCCAAGGCTCGAACATCATGCCGACGCGTGAGACAGTCGCTTCCCAAACGGAGCAACAGGAACAAGCACGCAGAGCACAGATCGCGGCAATGAGGATGCAAAAACTGATGGAAATCCAAAAAGCAAAACTGGCGGCTGAAGCAGCCGAAAAACAAGAATCACAAACTGAAGAATAACAGGCAGCGCATCCGCAAGAGGCATTTCAAGCAATAAAACCAAGTCAAATACAACAAACTAATCGGATACAACGCCAATCGGGGAGGGTCGGGATAAAAAACAGTCGCTTGTTTTTATCCCGACCCATCCTTCTTTTGTCGAATCTAGGAGGAAATCAAATGGAATTAAGTGAAATCAAAGCAATATTGGAAAGTTCAGAAACAAAAATTGCAAGCTTCAGGAGGTCTCTTTGACTTAGATGGCCTCGAAACGGATATCGCAGAATTCGACGATCGCATGTTGGATCCGGAATTCTGGAACAATGCCGAAGCGGCGCAGGAAGTCATCAACCAATCAAACCAATTAAAAGCGGTCTACAATACGTTCAAGAGTCTGGAAGCGCAATATGAAGACCTCGAAGTCTTATATGAAATGGTAAAAGAGGATGAAGATCCGGAATACCTGGAAGAATTGAACGAAAAAACGACAGAATTTACAGAAGCACTTGAAAAATATGAATTGACGATGCTGTTGAACGGACCGCACGACAAATCGAACGCTATTTTGGAAATCCATCCAGGTGCCGGCGGAACGGAATCCCAGGACTGGGGCAGCATGCTTTTCCGCATGTATACGCGTTGGGCCGACAAAAAAGGCTTTGACGTGGAGACGTTGGATTATCAAAGTGGGGACGAGGCCGGTATCAAAAGCGTAACGATCCTGATCAAAGGGATGAACGCCTACGGCTACCTGCGTTCGGAAAGGGGCGTCCACCGTTTGGTCCGCATCTCGCCGTTCGACTCTGCAGGAAGAAGGCACACCTCGTTTTGTTCGATCGATGTGATGCCGGAGATAGCCGCCGACGATGCAGAGATAGAAGTGAATCCGGATGATATCCGGGTGGATACTTACCGCGCCAGCGGAGCCGGTGGACAACACATCAATAAAACATCATCAGCCATCCGGATCACGCATATTCCGACCGGTATTGTTGTGGCAAGCCAGGCGCAACGTTCGCAATTCCAGAACAGGGATACCGCTATGGGAATGCTGAAGGCGAAACTGTATCAACTGCAGGAGGAAGAGCGCGAAAAAGAACTGGCCGCCATCCGTGGCGAGCAAAAAGAGATCGGTTGGGGTTCACAGATCCGTTCATACGTGTTCCATCCGTACTCCATGGTCAAGGATCACCGAAGCAGCTACGAAACGGGTAACGTACAGGCCGTCATGGACGGGGATCTCGACGCCTTTATCGATGCTTATCTGAAAATGACGATGGATCAGGAAGAACTTTAAAAGCCGCAACCCAAGTAAATATGATTAAGCACGAACAGGGATGCTGAGGATTCAACTGGACTACTGAGAAACTATTGACACATACTTGTAAAGAAACTAAAACAGACATATTTGCGCAACGTGCTATAATAGGGAAGCATTCTTGCAGCCTTTGAAGGTTTCAGAGCGAAAGCAAGGAAAAAAAGAAAAGACAGGTGATAAAATGATTGAAATGCTGAATGTCTCTAAGAAATACAACAACGGCATTACGGCGGTCAATAATCTGAGCGTGAAAATCGAGCAGGGTGAATTTGTATATATTGTAGGCCCCAGTGGAGCCGGTAAATCAACCTTCATCAAAATGATGTATCGCGAAGTAAAACCCACCTCAGGAACTGTTCAAGTAGGCAAATATAATTTAACGACCATGAAAGAAAAAGAAATCCCGTTGTTGCGCCGTTTTGTGGGTGTGGTCTTCCAAGATTTCAAGTTATTACCTAAACTGACCGTATACGAAAACATCGCCTACGCGATGGAAGTAGTCGAAAAAAGTCCGAAAGTCATCCAGAAACGCGTCTTGGAAGTGCTAGATTTGGTCGGCTTGAAGCATAAAGTTCGGATGTTCCCGAATGAACTTTCCGGTGGGGAACAGCAACGGATTGCGATTGCGCGTGCAATTGCGAACATGCCGGGTATTCTGATTGCGGATGAGCCGACAGGTAACTTGGATCCGGATACGTCGATGGAAATCATGCGCATTCTGGAAGAAATCAATAACCAAGGCACAACAATCCTGATGGCAACCCATAACAGTCAAATCGTTAATGACATCAAGCACCGCGTATTGGCAATAGAGAATGGCCGTATTGTCCGAGATCAACAAGAAGGAGAATATGGATATGAAATTTAGAACATTTTTCAGACACGTAAGGGATGCTTTCAAAAGTCTTTTCCGGAACGGCTGGATGTCGGTGGCATCGATCAGTGCAGTGGCGCTGACTTTGCTGCTTGTGGGATCCTTCACCGGTATTCTTTTGAACGTGAACAAATTGGCTTCCGACGTCGAAAATGATGTAAGTGTCAAAGTGTACATCGATTTGGCGGCTGACCCGACAGCGCAGGAAGCGCTGAAGACGGAATTGGAGAACATCGCCAATGTGGAATCCATCACTTTCTCAAGCAAGGACGAAGAGTTGGATAAGATCATCGGAAGCTACGGTGATGAGTTCGACCTTTTCGGTGGGGATGCCAATCCGTTGTATGATGCCTATGTCCTGAATACGACGGCACCCGAGCAGACGAAAGCGGTAGCTGAAGCAGCATCCGACATGCAGTATGTCACTCAGGTCGAATACGGCGGCGCCACAGCAGACAAATTGTTCGAGACGATTGCGACGATCCGTACGATCGGGCTCGTTATCATCATTGGCTTGCTGCTGGTTGCGGTGTTCCTGATTTCCAATACAATCCGGATCACCATCTTCTCCCGCAGCACGGAGATCGAAATCATGCGTTTGGTGGGCGCAAAGAACAGCTTCATCAGATGGCCTTTCTTGATCGAAGGGGCTTTGATCGGTTTGGTAGGGGCTTTGATCCCTACAACTTTCCTTGTGTTCCTGTACCGCTTCATTTTTGATATGAGCGGAGACTACTTGGCCGGCACAAATTTCGGCCTTTTGACCCCGAATCCGTTCCTTATCTACATCAGTCTTTTGATGGTGGGTATCGGCATCTTTATCGGGGCATTCGGTTCCGTATTCTCGATGCGCCGCTTCCTGAAAGTTTAACAAAACAGATTGTATACAAAAACGGGATTGCCTTTATTCAGGGCAGTCCCGTTTTTTTTGAGCGCCCGGCTTTGAGATGTCAGGCTGACGGAGGGGGCATTACTGGCTGAATCCCGGTGAACGGGGGAGTCCAGTTGTTTCCCCCGGTTTATGTAACCCGGCGCCGCTTGGAGTGACTCTTCCAAAATTTGAGCATTCGTTATTATTTTCGCTCGCGAATAATTTTCCTGAAGCTGGGGAAATCACTTCAGCAGCGTACATTTTGGTGCCGTTCCAACTGGGAAATCAGCAACAGATGCCGAAATCTGAATTGCCGTTTTCCAACAAATTTAGTATTCTAAAAAGGAAAGCGAGTCGGTCAGGAAGCTGATACTCTCAAACTACGGATATTTCGTAAACTATATGGGATGGAATAATCCATCCCAGACCCCAATCGGTCAGAGGAGGACATATGAAAAAGGTTTTGCTAGTGGATGATGAACCATCCATCGTTACATTGTTGGCTTTCAACTTGGAAAAAGATGGCTACGAGGTGACAACGGCCACCGACGGAGCGGAAGGCTACCGTTTGGCCATCTCGAATCCTTATGACTTCATCATTTTGGACTTGATGCTGCCTTCGATGGACGGCATGGACATCTGCAAACGTCTGAGGCAGGAAAAATTCGAGACGCCGATCATGATTTTGACAGCGAAGGATGATGAGCTGGAAAAGATCATCGGCCTTGAATTGGGTGCGGATGACTATATGACGAAGCCATTCAGCCCACGCGAAGTATTGGCCAGGATGAAAGCTATTCTAAGAAGGACAAACAAAGCTGTTCCGGCCGAGCCGATTGCGACTGCCCAACCGGAAACAGTGGAGGATGAAACCGAAAAAATCGAAGTGGGCGAAATCACCATTTTTCCGCAATTGTATGAGGTCCATGTCAACGGAGCGCTGATCGAAGTGACACCGAAAGAATTCGAATTGCTGCTTTACATGGCGAAGCGCGCCAACCGCATCTTGAGCAGGGAACAGTTGTTGAATGCCATCTGGAATTTTGATTACGCAGGGGAGACGCGGATAGTCGATGTGCACATCAGCCATCTCCGCGAAAAAATAGAAAAAGATACCAAAAATCCGCAATACATCCGTACAGTTCGGGGGTTCGGCTATAAATTCGAGGTAGCCAAACCATGAAACAACTGCAGTTTCGGATGCTTGCCACTTTTGTGCTGATTTTTGCGCTGTTCAGTGTGGCATTCGGGATTTTCCTTGAGACGGTGCTGGGGAACTACACCCGAAGCCTGCACAGCGAATTGCTTGTTGAGCAGACCCAAATAGTGGGCACACTGCTGCAAAACAGCACGGATGGGAGTGATTGGACTTTTGTCGAAGAAGAACTCGATAAAATTGACGCTTTCACGGAAGATAGGATCACGTTAATCGATACTGATGGGGTCGTGCTTTACGATTCGCAGATCACGACGGTAAATCTGGAAAATCATTTGCGGCGGGAAGAAATCCAAGAAGTTCTTTCCGGAGAGCCCTACGGAACTGGGCAACGGAAGAGCGAAAGCACCAATCAGGAGTTGTATTATGTAGCTGTACCCATCTACGATGCAGAAAGTGCCATCGTCGCTGTTATCCGGTTATCCAGACCGCTGAGCGCCTTGACGGTCAGCCAACGCATTGAGCAGTCACTTTATGTTTTTATTCTATTGGCCTTGGTTGTGGCGTTCATACTCACCTATGCTTTGACGAAGCGCATTGGCCGACCGATTGATGCGGTTATGGATGTCGCCAAGAAGCTTTCTGACCATCAATACGATGCACGATATAAAGGAAGAGGCTTCGGCGATTTCCAGAAATTAGGCGAAACAATCAATGAGCTCGCCGAGAGCCTGGATAATCAAATGAACGAGATTAAGCAGAATGATGAACGGCTTACTGGGTTAATCAATCATCTGGTCATCGGGGTGATGCTTTTGGATGAAAACAAGGAAATCACAATGGTCAATGCCGCCATGCAGGAAATACTGAGCGAAAGTGAAGAATCATTGGTCGGGCAATCCTATGTGGAGGCAGTCAGCAGTTATGGTCTCAGCCATATGATTGAGCAAGCTTACACTTACAGAGAGCCCCAGAATGACGAAATCTATTTTTATTATCCAAAAGACAGAATCGTGGATGCCAATATCGTCCCGATCACAAGCAAGAAACCTGGCGAAATGAACTTGATCGTGCTCCTCTACGACATAAGCGAAATCCGGCGTTTGGAGAAAGTGAGGACCGATTTTGTTGCCAATGCATCCCACGAGCTGCGGACACCCGTCACAGCTTTAAAGGGATTCGCCGAAACGCTGCTGGACGGCGCAATGGAAGATCCCGTCATCCTGAAACAGTTTTTGGAAATCATTCTGGCCGAAAGTACACGGCTGAATCTTTTGGTGAATGACATACTGGAACTGTCAAGATTGGAACAGCGCCAAGTCCCGCTTGCGCTGCAGGAAGTGAATATTTCTGAAGCTGTGTTGGCGACTTTCCAGTTGGTCGATCAGAAAGTGAAAGAGAAAAACATGACGTTGAAATTGGTCGAAAAGGATTTTGTTACGCTGCATACGGATCCGAACCGATTGAAGCAAATACTCGCGAATCTGATCAACAATGCCGTAGTTTATACGCAAGCCGGTGGGGATATCACGGTAACTATCAAGAAGACGGCGGAGCAAGTCCGACTGCACGTTGCCGATAATGGCATCGGAATACCGGAAGCCGATCTGGGAAGGGTTTTTGAACGGTTCTATCGCGTCGACAGAGCGCGGAGCCGCAATTCCGGCGGGACCGGTCTAGGTTTATCGATCGTGAAGTACTTGGTGGAAAACATGAACGGCACGGTGACGGTGGCAAGCAAACAAGGCAAAGGGACGACCTTTACGGTGACGCTGCCCCTATAAGAACAGATCCAAATACACAAGCTTTACAGGCGGGAAACGTGTCTGTAGGGCTTTTTTGTTTGATTTCCGAAGGCGTGTTTACAAAACATTTACAAAAAAACGGGTAACTCAACAAAAACTTTACACGAAACCGCAAGGAAATTAACAATGGACCGTTAATATTAGGGATGTGAACAGGCAATGACGTTCAAATAACCTCAAAATAAAGGATGGTAAAAAATGAACTTTGGCAAATTATCTAAATTCGCAATGGCTTTAACTATCGGCGCTACCTTGGCGGCTTGCGGTAACGGAGATGGCACAACTACTGAGAGCGGTGCGGAAACGGGAAGCACAGCTGCAGCAGGAAGCGGCACTGTTTTGGTCGACGGTTCTTCTACCGTATTTCCGATCATGGAGGGTGTAGCTGAAGAATTCTCAATCGCCAATCCGGATGTCAAAGCAACGATCGGTGTATCCGGCACAGGCGGCGGATTTGAGAAATTCATCGCAGGCGAAACGGACATCAGCAATGCTTCACGTCCGATCAAAGAAGAAGAAATCACCTTGTTGGAAGAAGCAGGCATTGAATATACAGAGTTCCAAATTGCCTTGGATGGTTTGACAGTAGTTGTGAACAGCGAGAACGATTGGGTAGATCAGTTGACTATCGAAGAACTAGCAATGATCTGGACAGAAGGAACTGGCGTAGAAACATGGGCGGATGTCCGTGAAGGCTGGCCGGAAGAAAAAATCGAGTTGTTCAGCCCGGGTACTGACTCAGGAACGTACGACTACTTTGATGAAGTGATCTTGGATGGCGAACAAATCAACAAAGCAGCTTCATTATCTGAAGATGACAATGTTTTGGTGCAAGGTGTTTCCGGATCCGCAAATGCTATCGGCTACTTCGGTTATGCATACTTCCTGGAAAACAGTGACATTGTTAAAGCTGTTCCGATCGTAAACGGTGAGGGCGTTGCAGTCACACCTAACGATGTTACCGTTCAAGATGGATCGTATGAGCCGCTTTCCCGCCCATTGTTCATCTACGTGAAGAACGAGTCATTGAAAAACGAGAGCGTCTACGAATTTACGCAATATACGTTGGAAATGGCAGCCGAAATGGCAGCTGAAGTTGGCTATGTAGCTTTACCGGCTGAAACATATGAAGAAGCCTTGACTACACTGGAAGGCTTGAAATAAACAAAACTAAATCAATGACTAAGGGATGTGAGGAAAGCGGGCGTTTTGCTTTCCTTACATCTCATCTTTATTAGAGGAGAATCAATATGTCCAAATCTGTCAAAGACTTGATGAATGAAAAAAGTTCACGACAAAAATCTCTGCAATTTACAGAAAAAGCAATGCCGCTTTTTTTTCTGACTTGTGCGATCATTTCGATCCTGACCACATTCGGGATTGTCTTCACATTGGCAAAAGAAACGTTCACGTTTTTCGGTGACGTTCCGATCCTGGAATTCTTGACAGGAAAAGAGTGGTACCCTTTCTTCAAAAATGATCCCAGTTTTGGGATTTTGCCGCTGTTGAGCGGAACATTCCTGATAGCAGGCGTTGCGATGCTTGTTGCCGTACCACTCGGCCTAAGCTCAGCCATCTATTTGAGCGAATACGCAACCGAACGGACGAGAAAAATCGTCAAGCCTGTTTTGGAGGTTTTAGCCGGAGTTCCTACAGTGGTTTACGGGCTGTTCGCCTTGACGTTCGTTACCCCTTTGTTGCAGACGTTTATCCCGAATCTGCCGATATTCAATGCGCTTAGCCCCGGGATTGTCGTGGGGATCATGATCATCCCACAAATCACTTCCTTATCGGAAGAAGCGATGGGAGCAGTTCCGAATGCTATGCGTGAGGGAGCTTTAGCTCTAGGCGCTACCCGCTTGGAAGTGGCACTGAAAGTGATCTTACCGGGATCATTGTCAGGGATCATCTCCTCCGTTGTTTTGGGTATTTCCCGTGCGGTAGGCGAAACGATGATCGTATCCACAGCCGCTGGATCCACACCTAAATTTACACTTGATGTAACAGAATCCATCCAAACGATGACATCCTATATTGTTCAGGTCAGCATGGGGGATGCAACATACGGTTCTACGATATACTACAGCATCTACGCAGTAGGGATGACGTTGTTCCTCTTCACTCTGCTCATGAACCTGTTGGCGAATTACATGTCCCGTCGTTTTAGGGAGGAATATTGATGAAATTAGTGGAAAAAAACAACAAAAGAGTCAACAATCGGCTATTGCTCAACACCTTAGTCAAATGGCTGTTCTTTCTGGCAACCTTTTTCGGGATCTTTGTTTTGGCTATCTTGGTCATGCGGATCGTCTCTCAAGGTGCCGGATATCTAGATTGGGATTTTTTGAACAATTATGCTTCGAGAAAACCGGAGGACGCCGGCATCAAGGCTGCCATCTCTGGAACGGTCTGGATCATGGCCATCATCGCCCCGTTATCGCTTCTTCTGGGTGTCGGAACGGCGATTTATCTTGAGGAATATGCTCCCGACAATAAATTTACGCACTTCATCGAATTGAATATTTCGAACCTTTCCGGCGTGCCATCGATTGTTTTCGGGCTATTGGGACTGACGGTATTTGTCCGTTTGCTGGAAATGGGCCGGAGCGTCTTGGCGGGCGGCTTGACTATGAGTTTGATGATTTTGCCTGTCATCGTGGTTTCGAGTCAGGAAGCAATCCGTGCCATCCCACGAGAACAATATGAGGCTTCTTATGCAATGGGCGCCACGAAATGGCAGACAATCCGGACAGTCGTTCTGCCCGCAGCAGTACCCGGCATTCTGACGGGTTCGATACTGGCTTTATCCAGGGCTGTCGGAGAGACTGCACCGCTGTTGATGATTGGAGCGATGACCTTTATCGCTTATGTTCCGGAAAGCATCTGGTCCGGGTTTACGGCAATGCCGATCCAAATTTTCAACTGGGCAGGGCGTCCTCAAGAGGAATTTCAGGCAGTCGCTGCAGCAGGAAGTATTGTCTTGATGCTGATGTTGGTCATCATGAACTCATTGGCGATCTACATCCGCAACAAATTCTCGAAGCGTTATTAAATTAGGAGGTTACTCATTTGAATCCAGAAGTGAGCCAGAAAGATAAAAAAATGATTTACAGTGTGAAAGATTTCAATCTATGGTACGGAAATACACACGCCTTAAAGAACATTCAGCTTGATATTCCCACCAAGGAAGTCACAGCGATCATCGGACCATCAGGCTGCGGCAAGTCCACTTTCATCAAAACCTTGAATCGGATGGTCGAATTGGTTCCGAGCGTAAAAATGACGGGATCGATCAATTACAATGAACAGAATATTTTTGATCCGCGCTATAAAGTGGAGCAGTTGCGCACGGATGTGGGGATGGTTTTCCAAAAACCGAATCCTTTCCCAAAATCGATCTATGAAAATATCGCCTACGGGCCTAAAATCCACGGCGTAAAAGACAAAAACGTATTGGATGAAGTTGTTGAGAAGAGCTTGAAAGGCGCAGCACTTTGGGATGAAGTAAAGGATCGTCTGAAAGAAAATGCTTTCGGGCTATCCGGTGGACAACAGCAACGCTTGTGCATCGCCAGAAGTCTGGCGGTGGAACCGGAAGTCCTTTTGATGGATGAGCCGACTTCCGCTTTGGATCCAATTTCGACATCAAAAGTCGAAGATCTTATCCAAAGTTTGAAAAAAGACTACAGCATCATCATCGTGACCCATAATATGCAGCAGGCAGCACGGATTTCGGACCAAACGGCCTTCTTTTTGAATGGAGAAGTGGTAGAATATGATAAGACGGAAATCATTTACTCCAATCCGAACGACAAACGCACAGATGATTATATCTCTGGTAAATTCGGTTAAGACTGGGCTATAATGGGATAAGGGATGCACTGTGATGCATAATGACATGTAACAGGGGGCGAAAAGATGAGAAAGATTTTTGAAGAAGAATTGCAGGATCTGCACGTACTTTTCTCTGAAATGGGAAAAATGGTGAACGAAGCAATCTACATATCTGTTAAAGGTTTTGTGAACCATGATAAAGAGCTTGCTGCGGAAGTGATTGCGAGTGATGTCGCTATCAACCAAAGAGAAGCTGAAATCGAAAAAAGATGCTTTGAATTGATCGCGTTGCATCAGCCGGTTACCGGTAACCTCCGCAGAATCGTCACCATCATGAAGGCGTGCGCGGATCTGGAGCGTATGGCGGATCACGCCGTCAGTATCGCAAAATCGACCATCCGTGTAAAGGGGAACAAGCGCAATTCCGATATCGAAGCCGCGATAGCCGAACAATCAGAAAAAGTAAAAGTAATGGTGGAGGAAGTACTTGCCGCCTATATCAAAACGGACATCGAGAAAGCCAAAGAAGTTGCCTTGAGCGACAAATTGGTAGATCAGGCCGCCGAACATATTTACGGACGCGCCATCGAAGAGATGAAGCTTGATCCGGAACTTGTTCTGGGAGCAACCGACTACATCATGGTCGCGGGCTACCTTGAACGGATCGGTGATTATGTAACAAATATTTGTGAATGGATCATTTATTTGGGGACAGGGAAAATCATCGAATTGAACACAAACAACAAGTTTGAAGACTGACACATTTAGGGATGCAGAATGAGAAAAGATAAAGCCAGGAAGACCACGTGATCGAACCCGATTGCGCGCCATCTTCCCGGCTTTTTTTTATCCTTTTCTAATATCTGCCAAAAGTGGATGTTTGAAAACACTCATGAAAATGTAATAAATATTTCTGTGCCATATGTAAGACAAGCGTTCCGCCAATTTGTTATAATGTGGATAATCATAGAGTAAATTTACAAAAAAATAACGCAGAATCAACGTTACAATGTTCCATCGATAAAATAAATGATGGATTTACATAAAATTTACAAAAGAGATACGAAACATTTACAAACATTCGTTACGATGGATAAGTATGTGTTCAAGGTAAATAAATGGGAGGTATACAATGAAATTAAGATACGTTTCAGCCATAGCCAGTCTCGCAGCCATTTTTACGCTCTCTGCCTGCGGACCTGTAGTCGATGAGGAATCGATCACCGCAGTAGGCTCTTCTGCGCTGCAACCGTTAGTGGAGGCCGCCGGGGAGCAATTCAGTGCGGAAAATCTCGGGAAATTCGTCAATGTGCAAGGAGGCGGTACTGGGACAGGATTGAGCCAGATTGCCGCGGGTGCGGTCGATATCGGCAATTCGGATATTTTTGCCGAAGAAAGGGAAGGGATCGATGCCAGCCAATTGGTGGACCACCGTGTCGCCATCGTAGGTATCACGCCTATCGTGACGCCTGGCGTCGGTGTGACGGATCTTTCCATGGAAGAGTTGCGCGGCATCTTTACCGGCAAATACAGCAATTGGTCCGAATTGGGCGGAAAGGATCTGCCGATTGTCGTCTTGAATCGCGCGAAAGGCAGCGGAACCAGAGCAACATTCGATAAATGGGTTCTGGCCGGGGAAGAAAGCATCGTCACCCAAGAGCAGGAATCCAACGGAACCGTCCGTCAGATCGTTGCCTCAACACCGGGCACTATCAGCTATGTATCGTTCTCCTACGTGAATGAGGATGTCGAGGCGCTCTCTATCGGTGGGGTGAAGCCCACAGCTGAAAATGTTGCGACTAACGCTTGGGTCATCTGGGCATATGAACATATGTATACGAATGGCGAACCGACTGGATTGACGAAAGAATTCCTGGATTACATGCTGTCGGAAGAGGTGCAGGGAAATCTGATCGAAGCGTTGGGATACATTCCTTCGACGCAAATGAAGGTCGATAGGGACCTAGAAGGAAATGTAACACCAATCGAGTAGCAAGCAACCGAATATCATTGTGACGGAAAGCGGCCGCCTTTTCGGAGGACGGCGCTTTTCGTCGCGGCTCAAAGTTTAAGAGGAGGGTTTCTCTTGGAAATGACACCAGGAAACTTAATGAAAAAGTCAAGTAAACGCAGATTGGAATCATTTGGACGCACCATCAGCCTTATCAGCACAGCAGTCATCGTCTTCATTGTGCTGTCCATTCTTTATTTTGTCACCAGCAAAGGAATATCCACCTTTGTTACGGATGGCGTATCACTGGGGGATTTTCTGACGAAGAGCATCTGGAATCCTGGTACCGTTGCTGATGACGGCACACCATTGGTAGGAGCCTTACCGATGATCGCAGGCTCATTTTTGGTCACTTTGATTTCTGCAGCTTTTGCGACGCCGTTCGCCGTGGCTGCTGCCCTGTTCATGACGGAAATTTCACCGAAATCGGGAAAAAAAATTCTGCAGCCGGTAATCGAACTGCTTGTCGGTATTCCGTCAGTCGTGTATGGATTCATCGGCTTGACGGTCGTCGTGCCTGTTGTCAGGTCTCTGTTCGGCGGTACCGGATTCGGAATTTTGTCTTCCACATTGGTCCTGTTCGTCATGATTTTGCCGACCGTGACCAGCATGTCAGTGGATGCTTTGAATGCTGTTCCTCGTCATTACCGTGAAGCTTCACTTGCATTGGGAGGGACCCGCTGGCAGACTATCTATAAGGTTGTATTGCGGGCAGCGACACCTGGTCTGCTGACAGCAGTCGTCTTTGGGATGGCGCGTGCCTTCGGAGAAGCATTGGCGGTCCAGATGGTCATCGGTAATGCGACTTTGATGCCGACAGGATTGGTGACACCCGCTTCGACATTGACAAGTATTTTGACGATGAGCATGGGGAACACGGTAATGGGAACGTTGGAGAATAATGTCCTTTGGTCATTGGCTACCATCCTCCTGTTGATGGCGCTATTCTTCAATATTTTGACACGCTACATCGGTAAGAAAGGAGCCGTTAAAAAATGAACATGGATTCTAAAAAAGTAGATAAATTTATGGTCGGTCTGATCTATTTGTTCTCCGGAACGATCATCCTTATTTTGGCAAGTCTGCTGCTCTTTATCATATGGCGTGGACTGCCCCAGTTCTCATGGGAATTTTTGACGGCACCGGCAAAATCCTTCCAGGTAGGCGGCGGAATCGGAGTACAGTTATTCAATTCGTTTTATCTGCTGGTCTTGACGTTGCTTATCAGCACGCCACTTGCGTTGGGGGCGGCTATTTACCTTTCGGAATATGCACCTCAAAATTGGTTTACCGACATCATCCGTACCGCTATCGAAGTTTTGAGCTCCTTGCCCTCTGTCGTGGTCGGTCTCTTCGGCTTCCTGATTTTTGTTATCCAGTTTGGTTTCGGCTTTTCGATCCTTTCGGGAGCTTTGTCCCTTACCATCTTCAATCTGCCGCTTTTGACGCGTACGATCGAAGATTCCTTGCGGGCGATTCCTTCTTCCCAGCGTGAAGCCGGATTGGCGCTGGGCCTTTCCCGCTGGGAGACAGTGACGCGGATTATTCTGCCGGCTGCTTTGCCGGGTATTCTTACCGGTATGATTTTGGCTGCAGGCCGTATTTTCGGTGAAGCTGCCGCTTTGATCTATACAGCCGGTCAGAGCGCTCCGGCTTTGGATTTCACAAACTGGAATCCGCAATCCATCACAAGTCCTTTGAACATTTTCCGGCCCGCCGAAACATTGGCTGTGCATATCTGGAAGATCAACAGTGAAGGCGTGAAACCGGATGGAGCGGAAGTGTCCGCTGGTGCCTCAGCAGTATTGGTGCTGGCTGTCCTCATCTTCAATCTGACTGCAAGAAGTTTGGGCAGAAGATTGCAGAAAAAGGCCACTTCTGCATAGGACCGGAAATTTGACTTGAAGGAGGGACCCTTGATGGGAAATGAAAAAACACTGGAAACGAATATCATCCAGATGCGTCCTGAGGCTGAAATCGCCCTTAAAACAAATGATCTGCATGTTCATTACGGCGATTTTGAAGCAATCAAAGGCGTTTCCATGGAATTTGAAAAGAATAAAATCACCTCGCTGATCGGACCGAGCGGGTGCGGAAAATCCACGTATCTTCGTTCGCTGAACCGGATGAACGATACTGTTGCCGGCGCAAAGGTGACGGGGGAAATTATTTACCAAGGCATCGATGTGAACGTACCTGAAATCGATGTGTTCGAGATGCGGAAAAATATCGGGATGGTATTCCAAAGACCGAATCCTTTCAGCAAATCGATTTATGAGAACATCGCTTTTGCATTGAAAAGACACGGCTTGAAGGATAAGGCAGTCTTGGACGAAATTGTCGAAACCAGCCTGAAACAAGCTGCTCTTTGGGATCAAGTGAAGGATCAGTTGAACAAGAGCGCCTTAGCGCTTTCCGGTGGTCAACAGCAGCGGCTCTGCATCGCAAGGGCAATCGCATTGAAACCGGATATCCTGCTTTTGGATGAACCTGCCAGCGCGTTGGACCCAATCTCGACTTCCCAAGTCGAAGAAACATTGCTGGAGTTGAAGGAAAAGTATACGATCATCATTGTTACGCACAATATGCAACAAGCATCCCGGATCAGTGATTATACGGCGTTCTTCTATTTGGGCAATGTCATTGAATATGATGAGACCAGAAAAATCTTTACCCGTCCGAAGATCCAACAGACGGAAGATTATGTTTCTGGGCATTTCGGCTAGGAGGAAAGCAACGTGAACAGCACAAAACCCATTATTGAAACGCGTGATGTACATTTATATTACGGAAAGAACGAAGCGTTGAAGGGCATTTCGCTTGATTTTCATAAAAAAGAAATCACGGCTTTGATCGGTCCGAGCGGATGCGGCAAATCCACCTACTTAAGGACCCTGAATCGTATGAATGACTTGATTCCGGATGTCACGGTCACCGGTAAAATCAGTTTCAATGACCAGGATATCTACAGTCCACAGATGGACACTGTAGAGTTGCGGAAGAAGGTCGGCATGGTTTTCCAGCAACCAAACCCATTCCCGTTTTCTGTTTTCGATAACGTAGCGTATGGTCTACGCATCGCCGGAATGAAGGACAAAGAAAAAATCGCCCGGATTGTGGAAGAAAGTTTGAAGAAAGCAGCTGTATGGGATGATGTCAAAGATAAATTGGATCAGAGTGCCTTATCTTTATCAGGCGGCCAGCAGCAAAGGGTCTGCATCGCACGGGTCTTGGCGATCGAACCGGAAGTCATTTTATTGGATGAACCGACGAGCGCGTTGGATCCGATTTCCAGTGCTCAGATCGAACGGATGCTTATGGATTTGAAAGAAGATTACACGATGATCATTGTTACGCATAATATGCAACAAGCATCGCGGATTTCTGATAACACTGCCTTTTTCTTAAATGGAGAATTGATTGAATTCGGCGAAACCAGCCAAATCTTCACCAATCCAAAAGAAAAACAAACGGAAGATTATATTTCTGGACGTTTCGGCTGATCCGTTGCATAATGAAAGATATTTACAAAGGGGTTGGTTTGTGATGAGACGAGTATTTGAAGAGGAACTAAAGAGTTTGCACGCTCACTTTTTGAAGATGGGTGTGTTGGTCAATGAAGCGATCCATAAATCAGTGGACGCTTTTGTCACACATGACAAAGAATTGGCTCAACTAGTCATAGATGAAGATGCAGCCATCAATAAACTCGAGAACGATTTGGAAATCGAATGTTTCGAACTGATAGCCTTGCAGCAGCCAGTCACTACAGATTTGCGCAAAATCGTTACCGTGATGAAGGCCAGTGCGGATTTGGAGCGGATCGGGGATCATGCGGTCAGTATCGCAAAATCGACGATCAAAGTGAAAGGCAGCAAACATGATGCCGATATCGAGACGGCTATTGCGGAGTCTGGTTTGAAGGTCATGGCGATGGTCAGGGAAGTTCTGGATGCCTATGTCGTGATGGATGCCGATCGGGCCCGCGAGATTGCGGCAAGGGACATCGAAATTGATGCACAAGCAAAAAGCATTTACGAAAGCTGCATCGAGCATATGAAACAGGATCCTGATATCGTTTTTGGAGGGACCAATTATATGCGCATTTCGACTTATTTGGAAAGAATAGGCGATTATGTAACGAATATCTCCGAGTGGATCATTTACTTGGATTCCGGAGAAGTCGTGGAACTGAATGTCCATCATAAAATCTAATCAGAAAAGTGTTGCGATGCCCAAAGCGGTGTTGCAACACTTTTTTTGGTCAGTCAGTGCTTAGGCTAACCGGATTTGCTTGCAGCTGCTTGATTTCGACAGGAAGGGCAATAGCTTTCATAGAACGGATGGATTTGCTAAAATGAAGATTGAAGGAAAGGGATAGGGGTCTAAATGAGATGATGTCAGATTTGAATACCGAAACGATACGAGCAGTTACGCAAATTTTCAAATTGATCGGCGATCCGACCCGGTTTTTGATTCTCCATGTATTGGAAAACCGGGAATTGAACGTTAATGCCATCGCACAGGAACTGGACTTGGAACAATCCGCAGTGTCGCACCAGCTGAAGAAACTGCGGGAAGCGAAGTTAGTGAAAAGCAGAAGAAACGGGAAAAATATACTCTACAGCCAAGATGATCAGCATGTCTACGAAATCCTGCACTTGGCTGTCGAACATGCCGAACATGGTCGGAAAGATGCACAAAATGAGGCAGGGAAAACTCCGTCAGACGGGAAACAACATTGAATATCCGTGCGAACTAGTGTTCTTTTGCGGCGTGGATATGGTATACTATCTACTATAGTAAATAGATAAAAGTAAATAGACAAGAACCAAAGAATAAGGCAAAGAGGGATCTGAAAATATGGCAAAAGACCAAATCATCGTACGGGGAGCCCGTTCGCACAATTTGAAGAATATAGATGTTACCATCCCAAGGGATAAACTTGTCGTCATGACCGGTCTTTCCGGATCGGGCAAGAGCTCATTGGCCTTCGACACGCTGTATGCGGAAGGACAGAGACGATATGTGGAAAGTCTCTCGGCCTATGCGCGCCAGTTTTTGGGTCAGATGGATAAACCCGATGTCGACAGTATCGATGGGTTGAGTCCGGCGATTGCTATCGATCAGAAGACAACGAACCGCAATCCCCGTTCGACAGTCGGTACAGTCACGGAAATCAATGATTTCCTGCGGTTGCTTTTTGCCCGTGTCGGCCATCCAATCTGTCCGAATGATGGCACGCCGATAAGTAGCCAATCACCTGAACAGATGGTGAATCAGGTTCTTGAGTTGCCGGAACGCACGAAACTGCAGATACTGGCACCGATCATCAAAGGCAAAAAAGGGCAGCACAAAAAAGTATTTGAGGACATCAAAAAGCAAGGCTATGTCCGCGTCCGCATAGACGGAGAATTGTTTGATGTTTCTGATGAGATTGAATTGGAAAAGAACAAAAAACATGACATCGCCATCGTTGTGGACCGCCTGGTCATCAAAGAGGGCATCCGTTCGCGTCTTTTCGATTCGATCGAAGCAGCCTTGCATTTGGCTGATGGATATGCTGTAGTTGATGTCATAGGCAGTGAGGAGCTTTTGTTCAGCGAACATCACGCTTGTCCATACTGCGGATTTACGATCGGTGAGATTGAGCCGCGGCTATTCTCTTTTAATGCACCCTACGGAGCCTGTTCCGAATGCGACGGTCTGGGGATGAAGTTGGAAGTCGATCCCGACCTGATTGTTCCTGATAAGCAACTTTCCTTGAATGAAGGAGCCTTGGTACCTTGGAATCCGATCAGCTCGAATTATTACCCGGAAATGCTGCGCCAGTTTTGTGGACAGAACAGAATCGACATGGATGTTCCGTTTGCAGAACTGAGCACGGATACCCAGAAGAAACTGCTCTATGGTTCCGGGGGAGAGCTCTTCCACTTCCATTATCAAAATGAATTCGGTGGTGTCCGCGATGTCGACATACCCTTTGAAGGGGTCATTACAAATGTTGATCGACGCTACAAAGAGACATCGAGCGATTTTACGCGCGACGCGATGCGCCAGTACATGACTGAGCTGGCCTGCCATACTTGCCATGGCTATCGTCTGAATGAGCAAGCCCTGTCCGTGAAGGTGGCCAAGCTCGATATCGGCCAAGTCACCGAATTTTCCATCGAGAAGGCTGTAGCTTTTTTTGAGGATATTTCCCTTTCGGAACAGGAAAAACAGATTGCGGCTCCTATACTGAAGGAAATACTCTCTCGGTTGACTTTCCTTAAGAATGTCGGCCTCGACTATTTAACGCTGAGCCGTACGGCGGGCACACTTTCGGGCGGAGAAGCGCAGCGGATACGGTTGGCAACGCAGATCGGTTCGAACCTTTCTGGCGTCCTCTATATCCTGGATGAGCCGTCCATCGGGTTGCATCAACGCGACAACAACCGATTGATCGAATCGATGAAAAATATGCGCGACCTCGGGAACACACTGATTGTTGTGGAACATGATGAAGACACGATGATGCAGGCGGATTATCTGATTGATATCGGACCGGGCGCGGGTGAACTCGGCGGTGAAATTGTGGCTGCCGGCACGCCCGAGCAAGTTATGAAAAATAAGAAATCCTTGACCGGAAAATACCTGTCAGGAAAATTGTTCATCCCGGTCCCTGAGACACGAAGGACAGAAGATCGAGGAGCCGTCAAAATCACCGGCGCCGCTGAGAACAATTTGAAGAATGTCGCTGCAGCCTTCCCATTGGGCAAACTTGTGGCGGTCACAGGGGTCTCCGGATCAGGCAAGAGCTCCTTGGTCAATAATGTTCTGAAGACGGCGCTTTCCAAAGAATTGACCCGCACGAAAGAAAAACCGGGCAAGTTCAAGACGATCAGTGGGTACGAAGGTTTGGAGAAAGTCATCGACATCGACCAAAGCCCGATCGGACGCACACCGCGGAGCAATCCAGCCACTTATACGAGCGTCTTCGATGACATGCGTGACCTTTTCGCCAGCACCAATGAAGCCAAAATACGCGGCTACAAAAAAGGCCGCTTCAGCTTCAACGTCAAGGGCGGCCGTTGCGAAGCCTGCCGCGGCGACGGCATTCTAAAAATCGAGATGCATTTCTTGCCGGATGTCTACGTGCCTTGCGAAGTCTGCCATGGTACGCGCTACAATTCGGAAACGTTGGAAGTGCAGTATAAAGGCAAGAACATCGCCCAAGTGCTGGATATGACAATTGAAGAAGCTTTGACGTATTTTGAAGCCATCCCGAAAATCAGGCGTAAACTGCAGACCATCGTCGATGTCGGCCTCGGCTATGTGACATTAGGACAACCAGCCACTACTTTATCCGGTGGTGAGGCTCAACGGATGAAACTTGCCAGTGAACTGCAACGCGTATCGAGCGGGAAGACATTCTATATACTGGATGAACCGACCACAGGCTTGCACACGCATGATATCGCAAGGTTGTTGCAGGTTTTGGACCGTTTGGTGGAAGCAGGCAACACAATCGTGGTGATCGAACACAATCTGGATGTGATCAAGACGGCCGATTACATCATCGATATGGGTCCTGAAGGCGGAGCCGGCGGAGGAACTGTACTCGCGACCGGTACGCCGGAAGAAATCGCCGAAGTGAAGGGTAGCTACACCGGCCAATTCCTGAAACCAATCCTTGAACGGGATAAAGCAAGGGATAAAAAAACCAAATAGCCACAAGAGACTGTCTCATTTAATTTAAATATGAGACAGTCTTTTCTTATTGATATCAGATGACTTTTTTGAGGCTACTTTCTATAACTAGGAACTGCACTATTCTACTCCGGCGGACGGAGGCTTTGCCGGAGTACAGGATGCATGCCGATTACGATTTCCGATGAAGGTCGCTTCATCGGAGTTAAGTCCGATTTTTAGTGGTCTACTCCGGCAAATTGCCCCTCATCGGAGCTGAAGACAGATTGTATGCACTGCTCTGTTCAGCAGACAAGCCTATTGTACCCGCAGTCCTCTAGTCATTTCTGCTGAAGGGAAAATCCATCTTAAGACCTATGACAAGGGAAAGGAAATTGGGCATAATAAGAACATAAGCAACAGATAATCAGAAATAGGCAAACTGTCCCGTGTCAGTAATCAGATAGATGGATAACCACCAAGGAGGAACTACCATGAATGAAAGAGACCGAATTTTGGCGTTGGTAAGAGAAGGCATCATCACTACAGAAGAAGCCTTGGTACTTTTGGAAAACTTAGCAAAACGCGAAGGTAAAGATGCAGTGAAGTTAAATCAGCAACAGGATTTTACTGACTCAAAGGATACTGCATCAGCATATATAGAGCAAACGGATCACGTATCCGATCAGGAGCGGGAGGACCGCAAAAATTTGGAAAAGATTTTGGATGAACTGGCAAGCGAGATCTCCTATTTCTCTTCTCAGATAGATGCGAAAGGCGAGGCACTCCAATCGCTGAAAAAACAGATCAACGACAAAGCCGAAAAAAGGCAGGAATTAGCGACAGCCGATGAATTGGGCGATCTGACGGGTGAACAAGAAGTCACCTTAATGCGCTTGGATGAAGAACTGGAGGGTCTGCGTGGGCAAGCTGCTGCGCTCGAAGCCGAAAAAATCGAGATGGAACAAAAAATGCGCAGCCTCAAGAAGGAGCATGTGGAAAACAGTGTGAAATCCTTTGGCGAGAAACTGGGAAATAAAGACGAATGGAAAGACACAGCCACCAATTTCACGGAACGCCTCACCAAAGCAGGCGCACAATTGAGCAAATTTTTGACCGATACGGTCCAAACGGTGGTAGAAAATGTCGATTGGAAAGACACTGATTTCAACATCAAACTCCCGGGATTGATTACCAGCAAATTCCAGCATGAATTCACTTTTGATCAAAATACAGCTACAATCCTTGATTTTCAATTGGCAAACGGCAATGTGACGTTTCAGAGTTGGGATAACGAAACCATCGCGGTCGCCGCGGATGTGAAAATCTACGGGAAAACAGAGGAAGCGACAGCGAAGGAAGCTTTCGATGCGCGCAGCACGGTTGTGATGGATGAGGATAAATTCACTTTCCGCGTTCCGAACAAACGGATGAAATGCGATATCGTCGTCTCTTTGCCGAAACGCGAATACGATTACGTGGCAATCAAGCTTTTGAACGGGAATGTCAGCCTGAAAAATATCGAAGGAAAAGATTTCTACATCAAATCCACAAACGGCAATATGGTCGTCTCAGGTCTCAAGGCCATCATGCTGGAGACGGATGGAGTCAACGGGAATCTGGATGTCTCGGAAAGCACAATCATTGATGTCCTGGCGAAGACTATAAACGGCAGTCTGACGATCAAAAGTGATGTCGTCAGCGCCACTGTTTCCGTTGTGAACGGCGATGTGAAACTGTCCTATCCAGGAACAAACGCCAAGCAGATCCAAGCCAGCTCCGTCAACGGGTCAGTTAAGCTATCTTTGCCGGCTGGCAAAAGCGCTGAAGTGAAAGCCAGCAGTTCTTTAGGGAAAATCATGAACCGGATGGAAAACATCGAAATCATCCGCCAAAAAAATGAACACACCAACAAGTACCTGGAATTCAGACGAATGGACGAGGAATCGCCAGTTATGGTAGAATTAAAGACGACAACAGGAAACATATTCTTAAAAAATAACTAAAAATAGCGACAATAAATGGCACACATAAGGGGAGAATGAACATGAAAAAATTAACGAAATCTGCTACAGACAGACAAGTCAGCGGTGTTCTGGGAGGCATTTCCGAATACTTCGGCATCGACTCGACGATTGTGCGTGTGGTCTTTCTGATCGCCGTATTTGCGGGAGTCGGTTCGCCAGTATTGCTGTACATCCTGATGGCGATCCTGATGCCTGAACCGAGCCAAAGCGGCAGCGGCCAATCATTTGGCGGATCGTATGGTTCTTCATCATCGCGCCGCAGTTCCGACACTGCAAGACCAGTAAAAGAAGCTAAACCAGTGGACAAACAAGAAGAGGACGACTGGAGTGATTTTTGATGGGATTCTGGAAGAAAGCGGCCGTCAATTCGCTAGTGTTCATCGCCTTGGCTTATTTTATGGCACCTTCATTTTATGTGCATAGTCTTTGGACGGCATTTTGGGCCAGCATTGTCTTGGGCATCGTCAACTTTTTGATCAAACCGGTGCTTTCGATTCTTTCGTTTCCGATCACAATCCTTACGTTCGGCTTGTTCAGCTTTGTCATCAATGGCTTCATGCTGTATTTGACGTCTTGGTTAGTGGGTCCAGGATTCCACTTCACGAGCTACGGTACGGCATTCCTCGTGGCTTTGATCATGTCGGTCGTGCATATGTTCCTGAGCAGGGATGACGCGCATTAGTTAGTGTGTTCAACATTGGCAGCCAGCATCAAATAACCTAAATTAAGGCAGTTGAAACGATTGTTTCAGCTGCCTTTTTGTTCTTTCGCATGCACCCATAAAATGTTATGATGGATAGGAATACAATAAACCACAAGCGAGCTGTTTTTTTGATTGCGGTGAGATGAAAACAAAAAAATCCTGCCTGATCAGGGTCAGGAAATTATATGATAGAGCGAGGGATAAGAATGGCGAATACAGTAACTGTAAAGGAATTAGTGGATTCTTCAGGATATGTTGTACTGAGCGGAGAAGAATTTTTGGGCAACGAGATCACGACCAGTGAAATCTCTAGACCCGGCGTGGAGTTGACAGGTTTCTTTAATTTTTACCCATCAGCCCGTATCCAATTGTTGGGGAAAACGGAACTGACATTTATCGAACGGATGACCGCAGAAGAGCGCTTGATCGTCATGAGGCGTCTTTGCAACAAAGAAACACCTTGTTTCGTTATCGGACGCAGACTGCCTGCACCCGCAGAATTGCTGAAAGCCGCACAGGAAGCCGGCATACCGATTCTTTCGGCGCAATCCAGAACTACAAGAGTATCCAGCAACATCACCAATTTCCTTGAGGGCAAGTTGGCAGAACGGGTTTCGATGCACGGGGTTTTCGTTGATGTGTTCGGGATGGGCGTTATGATTACAGGGGATAGCGGCGTCGGAAAGTCGGAAACGGCTTTGGAATTGATCCAAAAAGGCCACCGTTTGGTTGCTGATGATCGGGTTGATCTTTACCAACACGATGAAAATACGCTGATCGGTGAGGCACCGGGTATCCTGCGCCATCTGATCGAAATCCGCGGAATCGGCATCATCGATGTGATGACGCTGTTCGGGGCGGGCGCAGTCAAACAGACCAATGAAGTCAATCTGATCGTCAATCTGGAGCTTTGGAGCAAAGACAAAAAGTTCGAACGTCTGGGCAGCACCGAAGAAATCGTGAACATTCTGGATGTCGGTATCCCTAAAATCACAATTCCAGTAAAGACAGGACGAAATCTTGCCATCATCATCGAAGTGGCGGCCATGAATTTCCGGGCGAAAACCATGGGCTACAATGCCGCTGAGACTTTCGAAAGAAATCTGGAGGCTTTGATAAAAGAGAACGCCCAAAAGGGTGAATAGGTTAAAAAAAGGAGAATGAAATGAATAATTTGATAGCCGCATTGAATCCCGTAGCATTGTCGTTCGGTGGGTTGGAAATCCGTTGGTACGGTGTCATCATCGCGGCAGGTATCCTCGTTGCCATGACACTGGCGACGAAAGAGGCCGACAAAAAAGGATTGGATCCGGATTTTATTGTCGACATGATGTTTTGGACGATACCGATCGGGATCATCGGCGCTCGCATCTACTATGTATTGTTTGAGTTGGATTATTACTTGCAGAACCCAGGCGAAATCATCCAAATCTGGAATGGTGGCATCGCCATTTACGGTGCGTTGATTGCCGGTATTCTGACGATTTATTGGTACACAAAACGAAAAGGGATTTCTTTTGCACTGACGATGGACATTCTGGCACCCGCCGTCCTGATTGCGCAATCCATCGGCAGATGGGGGAACTTCATGAACCAGGAAGCGCATGGCGAAGAAGTCAGCCGCGCCTTTTTGGAGCAGTTATTCTTACCGGAGTTCATCATTGAACAGATGAACATCAACGGAATCTATTACCACCCGACCTTCTTGTACGAATCGCTTTGGTCATTGGTTGGATTTTTACTGATTCTGTTCCTGCGCAGAAAGGCAAAGCTGTTGCGTGTCGGTGAAGTGATGTTCACGTATGTCATGTGGTACTCTTTCGGCCGCTTCTTCATCGAAGGTATGCGTACGGACAGCCTGTATCTTTTCGGACCAATCAGGGTTTCACAAGTGCTGTCCATCCTGTTGTTCCTCGGAGCGATGGCAATATGGGCATACAGGCGCAGAAACAATTATCCACCGGATCCCTTTTACACGGACATCACCAGAAAGGAAGCATAGTAAAGGTATGAATTTCAAAACGGTTTTATTTGATTTTGACGGCACAATTGCCGACACGAATCGACTCATCAGCGAAAGTCACTTCGTCGTTATGGAGGAAAATTTTCCGGGTCGCTTCAAGCTAGAGGAAATGGCTCAGTTCAACGGTCCAAGTTTAGAGGAAATTTATGGGAACCTTGATCCAGAGCGACAGGAGGAACTGGTTGCCCGCTACAGGGAAGTCATGCTGGAGAAGCATGATGACATGATCGGTATTTTTCCGGGCATCAGAGAAGTACTCAACAACCTCAAACAAGAAGGACTTCGCCTGGGTGTTGTATCGACGAAACGCAGCGATGTGCTGAAACGCGGAGTTTCGATACTTGGCATCACAGATTATTTCGATACGATCATCGGTTCAGGTGATTTTGCGCGTCCGAAACCCGATCCGGAATCCCTCTTCCTGGCGATGGATCAACTAGGTGCCGAAAGAGAAACAAGCGTAATGGTAGGGGACAATCACCACGATATAGTTGCAGGCAATAATGCTGGAGTCACAAGTGTTTTTGTGGGCTGGTCCGAGAAAACGACAGACTTCATCCAACCATTTCGGCCAACAAAAATAGTCAAAGATCCAGAAGAGTTGGAAGAGTACATTCTTTCCGGCGTGAGAGTTTAATGGAGGGGAAGCGAGCAAAATGAAACAAAAAGTCGCCGTATTGGGGGCAGGATCTTGGGGAACAGCCTTATCCATGGTATTGGATGAGAATGGACATGAAGTCCGCCTTTGGGGGAACGATCCGCAACAAATCAAAGAAATCAATGAACAGCACACGAATGAGCATTACTTACCGGGTGCCAAGCTGAACGAAGCGATTGCGGGATACACCGATCTGAGAACTGCCATAGACAACGCAGATGCGCTCTTGTTCGTTCTGCCGACAAAAGCAATCCGGGTGGTTGCGAAAGAAGTTGCGTCGTTATTGGATGGCCAGACAAAGCCGCATCTGATCCACGCCAGCAAAGGTCTGGAACAGGATACCCATAAACGGATTTCCGTCATCATCCAGGAGGAGATTCCGGCTGAAAAATACGATAGTTTAGTCGTCCTTTCCGGACCGAGCCATGCGGAAGAAGTAGCCAAAAAGGACATCACCACGATCACTGCCGCATCTGAAAATGAAGAGGATGCTGGGTACGTGCAGAAACTATTCATGAATCCCTATTTCCGGGTCTACCGGAATACGGATGTCATCGGGGTTGAATTGGGTGCTGCATTGAAAAACATCATCGCAGTGGGTGCCGGAGCGCTCCATGGATTGGGTTACGGGGACAATGCGAAAGCGGCTTTGATGACACGCGGCTTGGCGGAAATCAGCCGACTAGGCATCGCTTTTGGAGCCGATCCAATGACCTTCTTCGGTTTAAGCGGAGTAGGCGATCTGATCGTTACCGGAACGAGCCGCCATTCGCGAAACTGGCGGGCAGGGAATCTGATCGGAAAAGGGCATGATCTGGATGAAGTGCTGAACAATATGGGGATGGTCGTTGAAGGAGTGGCGACAACGAAAGCCGCTTATGAATTGGCACAGGAAAAAGGCATCGAAATGCCGATTACGGAAGCCATCTATAAAGTGTTGTACGAGAAAGTCGATGTCAAAAAAGCAATCGAGGAATTGATGCTGCGCGAAGGCAAAGCGGAGCAATCTTCTCAAAATGTGGAAAAGGGGAGCCAGTCAATATGAAAAAAGTCAGAAAGGCAGTGATTCCTGCTGCGGGATTCGGAACGCGCTTTTTACCGGCGACGAAAGCGATGGCAAAAGAGATGCTGCCGATCGTCGATAAACCGACCATTCAATTCATCGTCGAAGAAGCAATCGCATCAGGGATCGAAGATATCCTGATCGTAACCGGAAAAAGCAAACGTCCGATTGAAGACCATTTTGATTCAAATATTGAATTGGAAGCGAATCTGCGTGAAAAAGGCAAAAATGAATTGTTGGAATTGGTTCAGGAAACGACCGGGTTGCGTATCCATTTCGTCCGCCAGTCTTATCCATTGGGGCTGGGTCATGCGGTTCTGCAGGCGAAAGCTTTTGTCGGAGATGAACCATTTGTCGTCATGCTGGGTGATGATCTCATGGAGGATGAAGTGCCATTGACCAAGCAGTTGATGGATGCTTACGAGCGCACGCATGCTTCCAATATCGCCGTGATGGAAGTGCCGCATAAAGAAACATCCAAATACGGCATCATCGATCCGGATCAGGAACTGGAACCAGGCCTGTTCAACGTCCGCAGATTCGTCGAAAAACCGAAGCCGGAAGATGCACCGAGCAATTTGGCTATCATCGGCCGGTACTTATTGACTCCGGAAATTTTCGAAATTCTGGAAAATCAAAATCCAGGTGCAGGCGGAGAAATCCAATTGACCGACGCAATCGATACTTTGAACCAGACACAGCGCGTCTTCGCAAAACGCTTCGACGGCAAGCGTTTTGACGTTGGAGACAAATTCGGTTTCCTGACGACAAGCATTTCCTATGGCCTCACCCATCCGGAAATAAAAGATAAATTGAAAAATTATCTGGTGGAGCTTGGTGAAAAACTGACTGCCGAGGATGAAGGCAAATAGCCGTTTTGGTAATCCGAATCCAGCCGAATGTTGAGTGATAAACAACAGAAGCCGAGCCACCAATCGTTCTGCGATTCATGGCTCGGCTTCTTCATTGTGGATTTGGCAGCCTGAGCAGAATTGTGGCACAAAAAATAAAGTCAGAGTAAACTGTATAAGAACCAGATTCCGGCATCCGGCCGGAACAGACTCAACACAAGAAGGAGATACAATAAATATGGAACAAACTGAAACAATTTATGACGTCATCGTCATCGGAGCTGGTCCAGGCGGAATGACCGCGGCGCTTTACGCATCCCGTTCAAATTTGAAGACGTTGCTGTTGGAGCGCGGCATCCCGGGCGGGGAAATGAACAATACAGCCGAAGTCGAGAATTATCCTGGATTCAAATCGATTTTAGGTCCGGAGTTGGCTGAAAGGATGTACGAAAGCACGATGCAATTCGGGGCGGAGCACGTTTATGGCGATGTAAAACGAATCGTTGTCGATGGCGATTACCGTATCGTTGAAGCAGGCAAAAAATCCTATAAGGCACGTGCTGTCATCATTGCCACAGGATCTTATCACCGCAAGTTGGGTGTTCCTGGGGAGGAACAGTACAACGGCCGAGGCGTTTCCTACTGCGCCGTCTGTGATGGTGCTTTCTTTAAAGGCAAGAAATTGGCCGTAGTCGGTGGCGGCGATTCTGCTGTGGAGGAAGGGACTTACCTGACACAGTTCGCGGATGTCGACATCATCCACAGACGGGATGAATTGCGGGCTCAAAAAGTCATCCAAGACCGTGCCTTCAAGAATGAGAAAGTTTCCTTTACTTGGGATTCTGTTGTGGAAGAAATCAAGGGCGACGGACAAAAAGTAACGGGCGTAGTGATCCGGAACAAAAACACCAACGAAATCACAGAAAAACCCGTGGATGGTGCCTTCATCTACGTAGGTATTTTGCCGCAATCGGACGCGTTCCTTGATCTGGGCATCACCGATGAAGAAGGCTGGATCATCACAAATGAGCATATGGAAACAGCAGTTCCTGGGATCTTTGCAATCGGGGATGTGCGTCAGAAGCTGTTGCGGCAAATCACGACAGCTGTCGGTGATGGAGGGGAGGCCGGAAACCGCGCCTTTGCTTACATCGAAGACCTGCATGACCGGCTGGCAGCTGCAGAAGCAGCTGCTGAGACAGCGGACTGAAAAAAATAGTCACCGCAACAGCCAATTTGTTGTCAAATCGGCAAGCATAAAAGTAGTTCACGCCCTGAAATCAGGGCGTGAACTTTTTTGTTTGTAGATTCCATCTTTTCGCTCATTTGGCATGTAAATAATGTTATAATATGGCTAAACTAATATGGGAAGGATGATGAAAATGTCTTATCAAGAAACCATCGCACAATGGAATGAGTTTGCCTTATTAGAACCTACTTTAAAACAAGAACTGCAATCTTTGGAGGGCAATGAAGAAGCGCTGAAAGATGCTTTCTTTGCTCCGCTGGAATTCGGGACCGCCGGCATGCGCGGCATCCTGGGAGTCGGAATCAACCGGATGAATATCTACACAGTCCGTCAAGCGACCGAAGGTTTGGCTCGTTTGATGGAAGCGAAAGGTGAGGAAGAGAAAAAACGCGGTGTCGCAATCGCTTATGATTCCAGACACCAATCACCGGAGTTCGCCATGGAGGCAGCCAAGACTTTGGGTGCGCACGGTATCCCGGCATTCGTTTTTGAAAGCTTGCGTCCAACACCCGAGTTGTCCTTTGCGGTGAGACATTTGAATGCGCTAACGGGCATCATGATCACAGCGAGTCATAACCCGGCTGATTACAACGGCTACAAAGTCTACGGGGATGATGGCGGCCAAATGCCTCCTGCCGATGCGGATGCTTTGACCGATTATGTAAGAGCAATCGAAAATCCGCTGACGATCCAAGTGGGCGATGAAGCAGAGTTGAAAGCTGCTGGCCTGATCAAAATGCTTGGGGAAGAAGTCGACGCGGCTTACCTTGATTTGGTCAAAACCGTTACTGTCGATCCTGCTCTTGTCAATGAGATGAGCAAAGAGATGAAATTGGTCTTTACGCCTCTGCACGGAACTGGCCAAATGCTGGGTGAGCGCGCCTTGAAAAATGCCGGTTTTGAAGGTATTCACCTTGTTCCGGAACAGGCTGTAGCCGATCCGAATTTCTCTACCGTGAAATCACCGAATCCGGAAGAAGCAGGCGCATTCGAATACGCCTTTAAACTGGGGACAGAACTGGATGCCGATATTTTGGTCGCGACAGATCCGGATGCTGACCGCTTGGGTGCGGCCGTACGCAAAGCAAAAGGTGAGTATGTTGTCCTGACCGGTAACCAGATCGCTTCTTTGATGCTTGATTACTTGTTGCGCGCGAAAAAAGCTGCCGGCACTTTGCCTGCCAACGGGACAGCCCTGAAATCGATCGTATCCAGCGAACTGCCGACCGCAATCGCAAAATCTTACGGAGCGGACATGGTGGACGTACTGACTGGATTCAAATTCATTGCAGAAAAAATCAAGCAATACGAAGAGGACCACAGCAAGGAATTCTTGTTCGGTTTCGAAGAAAGCTACGGCTATCTGGCAAAACCGTTCGTCCGCGACAAAGACGCTATCCAAGCCCTTGTGTTGATTGCTGAGGTAGCGGCTTACTACAAGAAAAAAGGCCAAACGCTTTATGACGGCTTGGTAGAAATCTTCGAAACGCACGGCTATTATAAAGAACAGACGATTTCCGTCACAATGTCCGGCATCACTGGAGCAGAAAAAATCAAAGCGCTGATGGCCAAATTCCGTGCGGAAGCGCCGGCGGACTTCGCAGGCATCGCCGTATCGATCACCGAAGACTTCGGAAACTCAACGAAGACTTTCCCTGATGGTTCCACAGAAAACATCGATATGCCTAGCTCGAATGTGCTGAAATACTTCCTGGAGGACGGCAGCTGGATTGCCATCCGTCCAAGCGGAACAGAACCAAAAATCAAATTCTACATCGGTGCAAAGGCTGAAAGCCAAGCTGCCGTCGATGAAAAAGTTGCTGCTTTCGAGGCAAGCATCCGCACATTGACTGCCGAGTAATCCGAGAAAACGTAACAAACAAAAAAAGAAGCCGGTGGGCTTCTTTTTTTGTTTGAGGTTATATCAGAAAGTTTTGGCCAATTGTTTGGCTTTTTCGATCGCATCCGCGACGATTTCATCAGCACGGTCAGGGTATGTGTCCATCCCTTCGACGAACAGTTGTGAGATTTCCTCTACTCCCAAGAAGCGGAAAATGCTCTTGATGTATTGGCTGGCAGGGTCACGGCCGTCGAAGATTCCGCCGTTAGCTTGGATATGCAGCAACTTTTTATCAGGCACCATTCCGACTGCTCCGGATTCTGTGTAACGGAACGTCTGTCCGGCTACTGTGATGGTGTCGATCCATGTTTTCAGACGACCGGGAACGTGCATGTTCCACAAAGGATTGGCGATGATGATTTTATCCATGGATAAAAAGTCATCTGTGTAATGGTTGAACAGGGTCACTTTTTCCTGCTGACGGGAAGTCAATTGATCAAAAAGGGCGCCTTTCGACAGTTCCTTCCAGGCTGTCAAAAGATCCCGATCGATTTCAGGGATGGCGACTTCATAGAGATTCATGTCCTTGATGCGGTCGTAAGGATTCACCGCTTTATATTCCTCCAGAAATGCATCCAAAACTTTCATGGAACGGGAAACGCTGCTGTCGAAAGGATGCGCGCGCACTACTAAAACTCTGGCCATAGAATAACCTTCTTTCTGATATTTTATATGTACAATGATACCATTTACACGCAATGATGAGAAAGCATAACCCATCACCGATATCACAATTCAACAACCCAAAAAGGAAGGCAGCCTCCCGGATGATTTGAAGCAAGAATCTGTGTGTTCTCCTCTGGCGAACGGAGGATTCGCCGGAGTTCGTCCAACATACTGTTTGTGTCCTTCGGGAAGTACGGCTTAATCGGAGATGAGCCCGATTTTTAACCGCGTTCTCCGGTTAAGAGGCGGTCACCGGAGCTGGCAGCATTTTGGCCGAGCCCCTTCGGCCAGCCGTCCACGCAAAAACAGGTGCACAAAAACAGGAGCCGCCTCGCAACGAGGCAACTCCTGTTTCTGATTTATGCAAGCTTAAGCAACAAAGGCTTCCGCGGATACAGGTGTTTCGTCTATGAAGAAACGTTTGTACCAGACGAGGAAGATGTAGGCTGTCCAGATCTGACGGCCATAATCCAATTTCTTCGTATAGTTGTCATCAAGGATCTGCACGAGCTTAGCCGTATCGAAAAATTCGGCCGCATAGTCGGATGAGAAGGCTTTTCTGACTTCGTTGTAGAATTCTTCCTCACGCAACCAGTGGCGGATAGGAGTAGGGAAGCCCAGCTTCGGACGTTTCGCCCATTCTTCCGGCAGGACATCGGCAGCCGCTCTGCGCAGCACATACTTCGTATCGATTTCATTGACGCGGTAATCGGAAGGGATGCGTTTCGCCAATTCCATCACTTCTTTGTCCAAGAAAGGTACGCGCAGCTCCAACGAGTGGGCCATGCTCATCTTGTCGGCTTTCAACAGGATATCCCCAGGCATCCAAAGGTTCAGATCGAGATACTGCATCTTCGTTACATCGTCCTGGCCTTTGACTTCATCATAAATCGGTTTGGTTATCGAACGGATATCCGGACCGTTTTTGTATGCCGGCTTCAGGATGTCAACAGCTTCTTCCTCATCCCAGACGATAGCTTGTCCGATGAAGCGTTCTTCAACTTTTTGGCCACCTTTGACCAGGAAAGTAGTCAGGGTATTCTTCGGCAATTTATGGGCCACTTTGCCGATGCCTTTTCTCAGGCCGTAAGGGATTTTTTCGTAAGTCTCCATTTTCTTGGATGGCTCATACCAAGAGTAGCCGCCGAAAATTTCATCTGCGCCTTCACCAGAAAGTACGACCGTCACATCTTTCTTCGCCAATTCAGCCAAGAAATACAACGGAACGGAAGACGGATTCGATTGCGGTTCATCCATATGGTATTGGATGGTAGGCAGGGCATGGAAAGCTTCCTCAGGCGAGATGTACTTGCGGACATTCTCGATGCCGAGGATGTCGGAAAGATCGGCAGCCTGGTTGGTTTCGTTGAACATTTTTTCGTATTCGGAGAAGCCGACAGAGAAGGATTTTTCCGGTTTCATCAAGGCGGTAACCAAGCTGGAGTCGACGCCGCCGGAAAGGAAAGCGCCTGTCTTCACATCACTGATTTTGTGGGCACGGACGGAATCGGCCATCGTTGCTTTGACTTCCTCCACGTAGCTTTCCAAAGTGCCGTTTTCGGCATGGAATTTTTTGTCCCAATATTCGACAGTATGGATATCATTGCCTTTCAGCACCATATAATGCGCTGGTTTCAATTTGTGGACGCCTTTGAAGAAGGTTTCGCCCATCGAAGAATATTGCAACGTTAAGTAGGGACGCAAAGCATCTTTGTTCACTTCTTTGATGAACGCAGGGTGAGCCAAAAATGACTTGATTTCGGAACCGAAAAGCAAGCTGCCATCGGTTGTGTTTGTCGTATAGTACAACGGTTTGATGCCGAAGCCATCACGGGCGATGAACATCGTATCGTTCACTTTGTCCCAGATTGCGAACGCGAACATGCCGCGCAATTGTTTCACGAAGTCATAACCGTATTCTTTGTAGCCGTAAATCAAAACTTCACTGTCCGTTTTGGAATGGAAGACGTGTCCTTTTTGCTTCAGATCTTCGCGCAACTCCTGGAAGTTGAAGATTTCGCCGTTGAACACCAATACCAAATTTCCGTCCGCACTGTACATCGGTTGTTTTCCGTTATCGGAAAGGTCGATGATGCTCAATCTCCGGAAGCCTAACGTTACCTTGTCATCAGAATACATACCGCCGCTGTCTGGTCCGCGGTGGACGATTCTGTTCATCATACCTTCAATTACAGTCTGATGGTTCCATGCAGTCGATCCATGGATGTATCCAACAAAACCACACATTTATACCACTCCTTAAGTATCTCTTGCTAGATCAGAATTTTCTGTCCGTCTAGAGTCCAATCTATTCTATCACAAATGGAAAATCATTAAAAGAAATTATCCGCCGCTGAGGCGCAGTGGAATCCATGGGAAAAAAACAAGACAATCCACGGTTTGTGTAATTGCCTTGTCCTTTCGACTGCATTGCTTATTTTGAGCACTCACTATTTAAGTGTGACTTTGCTGGATGGGTCCAATCGCTTTTCCAAAAGACCCAACAACCAGTCGGCCAGAACAGCCATCAAAGCGGTCGGGATAGCACCGGCCAGGATAATTGCTGTACCGTTTGTCGCATTCACGCCACGAGAAATGATATCCCCCAATCCACCGGCGCCGATGAAGGTTCCGATGGCGGTGATACCGATCGCAACGACTAGGGCATTCCGCAAGCCGGCCATGATGACGGAGAGGGAAAGCGGCAGTTCGACCAGATAAGTCAATTGCATCCGCGTCATCCCCATGCCCTTACCGGTATCCAACAGCGCGGCATCCACATTCCGGACGCCCGTGTAGGTGTTCTTGATGATCGGCAGCAACGAATACAGGAAAACAGTCGCAATGACGGTATCCGATCCGAGCCCTAGTCCCAACATCAAAATGGACAATAGCGCCAAGGAAGGGATTGTCTGGATGACATTGGCGGCTCCGATGATCCAATCCGCCAGTTTTTTGTGGCGTGCGATCCAGAAACCGAGCGGGATCGCCACAATCGCTGCAAACAGCACACCGTAAATGGAAATCAGGAAATGGCGGGTGAATTGTTCGAATACATAGCCAGCGTTTTCTCTATAATAGTAGAGCAACTGTTGGAGCGTATTCATTTCACTTAAGTTCATCAGTCTTCCTCCTTTATGGATGTGACTTCTTTGTCTTCAAAATAGTTGTTCTCTTCCAAAAAATTTTGGGCGACTGTTTGGGCTTCCACCAAATCGTTATCGACCTCATAGTTCATCGCCTGCATCATTTCGTCAGTCACAGTGCCCTCCAATTTCAGCAGGATGGTCTCCAGTTCAGGATAAGCTGCAAGTATCTCTTTAGTGGCAACTGGGCTGGCGTCATAGGGTGGGAACAGTTGCAGATCGTCTTCCAGGACGACCAGGTCATAGCTTGCGATCCGTCCGTCAGTGGAGTAGCCCAAAACGATATCCATTTCATCCGCCTGCAGGGCATCATAAACGAGGCCGACCTGCATCGGATAGACACGTTGGAAGTCAAAAGCGTAGGTTTCTTTGAAGGCTTCATAACCGTCGCCTTCCCGCTCCATCCAGGAGTTGTCAACGCCCGCTCTCAGATTCGGCGCTAATGCCGCGAGATCGCTGACGGTCTCCAAATTATTTTCTTCGGCGAATTCACGTGTTACCAAAAAGGCGTAGGTATTGGCAAAACCGTAGGATGGGAACCAAACCTGATCGAAGTTTTCATCGAAACCTTTTACAACCGTCTCGAAAGCCAGTACGGGATCGGTAATAGGGTCCATGCCCAACTCACCGGTCAGGGAGGTCCCTGTATAGCGCGCAGCCGATACATTTGCATCGCCTCCCATCATCGCTTGATGATTCAGTGTCGACGAGCCAAGATTATTGACCATATCCACGGAAGCATCCGGCAGATAGTGTTCCACCATCCCTCTGACCATATAACTCAATATTTGCATTTCTGTCGTTGTCCCACCGGTGATGACGATGCCGTCATTGTTTACGGAGGCACCCAGACCAGGCAGAGAGCAAGCCGCCAATAACAGTGCTGTCAGCGGGAAAAGCAACCATTTTTTCATATATTTCTTCATCATCAGTTTCCTCCTTTTGCAGATGTTGTCTGTGGAGAAACGAATCGTTCAAGCTTACCGAGGAGGAAGTCAACCAATAAAGCCAACAAGGTTACCGGCAGGGTTCCCCAAATGATCATTTCCTGATCGTATACATTTAATCCGTTGAAAATGTAATCCCCTAAACCACCGGCTCCGATATACGAAGCAAGAGTCGCCCAAGCGATGACGTACACTCCCGCCAACCGGATCCCGGACATGATGACCGGGGCAGCAAGCGGCAATTTCACCTGCAGAATAATCTGATTATCGGTCATACCCATCCCTTTTGCGGAGTCAACGATTGTGCTGTTCACATTTGAGATGCCGATGAACGTATTTCTCAGAATCGGCAAGAGTGAATAGATGAACAAGGCTACAATCGCGGGAAGCTTTCCGATTCCGAACAAGGGAATCATCAAGGCAAGCAAAGCCAGAGAAGGGACAGTTTGTAGAATCGAAACAAAACTGATGATAAAACCGGAATAGCGTTTGAAACGTGTCAAGGCGATGCCTAAAGGAACAGCAATCAGAACGCCAAGCACCAGCGCCATCGCTGAGATGTAGAAATGTTCTCCTGTTTTAAAGAGCAACTCGGAACCATTCGCTTTCAAAAAGTCCATATCATCACCCCTCAACCGTTTCGATGTCCGCGGTTGTCTCGATTACTTCTTCCGCCGGCATTTCGGGCTCTATGTCTCCCCAAATTGTGTCATAGACCATATCCACAATGGATGTGCGGGTGATCAAGCCGATAAGCTGGTTATTTTCATTGACCACAGGAATATTTTTGTAACCCAATTTCAGGATCCGTTGTAAAGCATCCCGGACGAGTGTGCCTTCACGAACAAAGGAAACCTCACTCATGACCTCGCCGACAGTGACTGGACGGCGTCGGTTGGTATCGATCGCTTCGACACTCAACATGCCCAACAAGATATCATCCGCATCGGTCACGAACAAACTATCGACACGACGGGTGCGCATCAATTTGATGGCTTCAGAAAGATTTTGGTCTGACGAAACCGAAACTGGGCCGCGGATCATGATCTGCTCAACAGTGCGGAAGTTCGTACGTGCTTGGCTCAGACGTTCTTCGCCTATAAAGTTTTCGACGAATGCGTTCGCAGGATCCATCAGGATATTGTCGGGTGTGTCGAATTGAACGACTTTTCCGTCCTGCATGATGACGATCCGGTCTGCCAGTTTCAAAGCTTCATCCATATCATGTGTGACGAAGATAACCGTTTTTCCCAATTCGCGTTGCAGTTCTTTGAGGGTTTCTTGCAGGGAATCGCGAGTGATCGGATCCAAAGCTCCAAAAGGTTCATCCATCAAAATGATGTCCTGGTCAGCTGCCAAAGCCCGGATAACACCGATACGTTGTTGTTGCCCGCCAGACAGTTCGGATGGATAGCGTTCGAGAAAATCCAAAGGTAGGTCGACTTTTTGAATCAGCTCTTCTGCAATCTTTCTTTGTTTTTCGACAGGCCATTTCAATAGTTTTGGAACCATAACGATGTTATCGAAGATAGTCATGTGGGGCATCAGGCCGATCTGCTGGATGACGTAGCCGATTTGGCGTCTCAGTTCCACCGCGTTCATGTCCTTGCTGTTTTTTCCGTTGATCAAAATTTCACCGGAGGTTGGTTCGATCATGCGGTTGATCATCCGCATAGAGGTTGTTTTGCCGCTGCCGCTCGTCCCGATGAATACAATGAACTCTCCGTCATTGAATGTCAGGTTCAGAGAATCCACAGCAATTTTCCCGCCTGGGAATCGTTTAGTAAGATTTTTAAATTCTATCATGGTTTCACCTCTTAGTGTTTTTAGGTTCACAAATGTCTTACTCTACCTTAACGCGCAACAAAGCCTTTTTGCAAATGATACGGTTGAAATCTTGTGAAAAAAACGCATTTCCGGAAGCGTTACCATCGTTGCGATGACGGTATATTTGCGACAAATTTTTATATTTTTAAATTTACGCATTCTGAATATCTCCAAATTGACAAACGTGACAGTAAATATAGGGTTGGAGATAACCCGGAATCATGCTGGGAAAGAATAAAAAATAATTGGGAATCATAAAAAAGAATGCTAGGATAATAGCAAGAGCAAATGCGCAGAGATGTGAATAAATGAGAACGTTTTCTCGTTTGCGTACAACAACAAATTTTAAGGCAGGAAAGAGGATTTCAAGTGGAAAAAAAATACATCATGTCTATAGATCAGGGAACAACCAGCACACGTGCAATCATCTGGGATAAGAAAGGCACAATCATCTCCTCTTCGCAAAGAGAATTGATGCAATATTATCCTGAACCGGGTTGGGTGGAACATGACGCGAATGAAATTTGGATCAGTGTCCAGTCGGTCATAGCGGATGCCTTGATCAGAGGAGCTATTCGTCCGGAGGAGATTGCGGCAATAGGTGTAACGAATCAGCGCGAGACGACGGTTGTGTGGGACCGCGTTACCGGAATGCCGATCCACCATGCAATCGTTTGGCAATCCCGCCAAACTTCGGAGATCGCCGATAAACTGAAGCAGGAAGGCCATAACGATTTCATCCATTCGAAAACGGGTCTGATCATTGACTCTTATTTTTCAGCCACAAAAATAAAATGGTTGCTGGACCATATTCCGAATGCTCGAGAGCGGGCCGAAAAAGGAGAATTGCTCTTCGGCACCATCGATACATGGATTGTCTGGAAACTGACCGGGAAAAAAGTGCACGTGACGGATGTTTCCAATGCCAGCCGGACGATGCTGTTCAATATTTATGATCTGAAATGGGACGAGGAAATCCTGGATTTACTGGCTATTCCGAGAACGCTATTGCCTGAAGTCCGCTCTTCATCAGAAGTATACGGCTATACGGAGGAAAACGATTTTTACGGATCGCGTATCCCGATTGGCGGAATAGCCGGCGATCAGCAGGCTGCTCTCTTTGGACAGACCGGTTTTGAACAGGGAATGGTGAAAAATACTTACGGTACGGGGGCGTTTATCGTCATGAACACCGGCCTTACACCGGTGAAATCGGAAAATGGCTTGCTTACGACGATCGCTTATGGGTTGAACGGCGAAATAAACTATGCTCTTGAAGGCAGCATTTTTGTGGCCGGTTCTGCTTTGCAATGGTTACGCGATGAAGCTGAGCTGATCCGATCAGCGGCGGAATCGGAAGAGTACGCCGAACTGCTTGAATCGAACGATAATGTCTACATGGTTCCTGCTTTTGTTGGATTAGGTGCCCCCTACTGGGACCAAGATGTGCGCGGCGCTTTCTTCGGATTGACCAGAGGGACTTCAAAGGCGCATCTGATCCGTGCGACACTCGAATCGCTGGCTTATCAGACGAAGGATGTTGTGGACACGATGCAGAAGGATTCCGGACTTGTCATCACGAATATGCGTGTTGATGGAGGGGCAGCGCACAACAACTTTCTGATGCAATTCCAAAGCGATCTGCTGAATACAACCTTGACCAGATCCAAAGTATTGGAGACAACGGCACTGGGAGCCGCATACTTGGCAGGTTTGGCAGTAGGATTCTGGAAGGACACCGATGACATTATCCAAAATTGGCAGCCTGACTGCGAGTTCCACCCACAAATGGCGACTGAAAAACGCGAAGACCTCTATGCTGGCTGGCAAAACGCAGTAGCCGCCGCCCGCCACTTCAAACACAAACCCAAGAGAGCGTGATGATTCGCGGATAGGGGGTGAGCACTAAGCGGGCTAGCCGTAATGGGTTTGTTTTCGCCCATGAAGGTTAGCCAGATTAGGCGGAATCCC
>NZ_JBSQPW010000021.1:0-45942 GCF_055118575.1 Trichococcus sp.
TAACTAACGATGGAACGCCGTGTACGGTGAAAGCCGTACGCACGGTGTGGAGCGGGGGAAAAGTTGTAGATAACATCAAAGACTTACCTATCGCTATCTTCCGGGAACCCCGACCCTTCGGAAGCCGATTTGGTGTTCACCCGCAGGATGGTGGAGTGCGGGGAAATGATGGGGATCGAGATACTCGATCATTTCATTATCGGGGTCGATGAGTATCTCAGTCTGCGCGAATACGGCATCATTTAGCCTCAAATTCCCCATAAGAAAATGAAAATCTGATGGCAAAAAACTTGCAATATCAGAAAACCTGATATATGATTATGTTAGTGTTTTTGTTTGGTAAAGAAAAGATTGTCGTGAACATTCCTATCGTACCAAAAGCAAGAATAACAATTTTGAGTGCTTTGCACGAGGAGGAATTTTTCATGGAAAAAGGAACAGTAAAATGGTTTAATGCAGAAAAAGGCTTTGGTTTTATCGAACGCGAAAGCGGAGATGACGTATTCGTACATTTCTCAGCTATCTTGGGCGACGGATTCAAATCATTAGAAGAAGGACAAGCAGTTTCATTCGAAATCGTTGATGGAAACCGCGGACCACAAGCTTCTAACGTAGAAAAAATCTAATTTTCCTTTTAATTATACGATCAAAGGGTCCGGGACACTGTCTCGGGCCCTTTTTGGATGGCGATCCGCTGAAAGTTTTACTGGAATCATGCAAACATATTGTGTCAATTAGGGTGTTTTTTTGACGACGATATTACCGATCAGCGGCATTTCCGTCAAATTGATTAATTCTTTCTTTTGTTTGTTACATTGATGTTTTTCTTGTTCCGGTTTGTGGTAAAATAGAAAAGAATTTGTTTGTGGGAGAGCTTTTAGTCAACCAGACGGAAGGATGAGAAGTACTTGGTAAGTTTTAATTTTAAAGGCAAAAACATCGGAATCGATTTAGGTACGGCCAACACAATCGTTTTCATAGCCGGTAAGGGCATCGCATTCAGAGAACCTTCTGTCGTCGCCAAAAATATCCATACAGGAGAGATTCTTTCCGTTGGGGAAGAGGCTTTCCAGATGCTTGGCAGGACACCCGGCACCATTGTGGCATCCCGCCCTATGAAAGAAGGCGTCATTGCGGATTATGATACAACAGTCGCAATGATGAAATATTTCATCAAAAAAGCGACTGGAAATGCATTCATAAAACCGTACGTGATGGTCTGTGTACCGAGTGGTGTGACGGAAGTGGAGAAACGGGCAGTTCTTGATGCCACCCGGACAGCCGGTGCGAAAGAAGCTTTCATCATCGAAGAGCCTTTCGCTGCTGCGGTGGGCGCGGGACTTCCGGTGCATGCGCCTACAGGCAATATGGTGGTGGACATCGGTGGTGGGACCACGGACGTAGCGACGATTTCGCTCGGAGGGATCGTCACGAGCCGTTCCAGCACAGCCGGTGGCGATCGGATGGATGAGGCAATCATTCAGTTCATCCGCAAAAAGTACGGTCTCTTGATCGGAGAGCGGACTGCCGAGAACATCAAAATAACAATCGGTTGCGCCGATATCGAAAAGGCAGCTTCCTATGGATCCATGGAAATAAGAGGTCGGGATATGGTGAACGGACTGCCCAAGACTTTGGAAATCCATGCCGAGGACGTAGCGATTGCGATTCATGATGTGGTGGATAACATTGTCCTTTCCGTAAGGGAAGTTCTGGAAGAGACACCTCCCGAAATATCTGCCGACGTCATTGACCATGGCATCGTTTTGACAGGTGGCGGGGCTTTGTTGAAGAACATTGCTGAGGTCATTTCGGCGGAAGCCGAAGTTCCTGTATTTATCGCCAATGATCCATTGGATTGTGTTTCCATCGGAACAGGCGAGACATTGAAGAATATCAACGTATACAAACGAAAAAATTTAAGACATTAAGCAGAATGAGTGTAATTGAAAGTGATGTACGAAATGAGGTGTCAATGTGAATCAGTTTTTTAACAATAAAAAATTGATTATCCTATTGATCAGTGTGATCACCTTTATCAGCTTGATAGCATATTCTATTACCAACAATAGAGAAGATACATCGATACCGCAACAAGTAGGAAACGATGTGACGGGCTCCATTGCGAGAATATTTTCTAAGCCGGCGGAAGTAGTGGCGAATTTTGTTGATTCAGTCGATAACCTGATGAATACGTATGAAGAAAACCAATCTTTAAAAAGTAAAATTGATACCGTATATGAGCTGCAAGTGAAAGTCTATAATCTGGAGCAAGAAAATGCTCGGATGCAAGAAGAACTTGACCTGAAAAGTACTTTATCAGAATATGAACAGATCAATGCTTCTGTGGTATCCCGCAACCCGGACAGTTGGCTGAACCAAATCATCATTGACAAAGGATCCAAGGATGGGGTAGAGGTCGACATGTCGGTGATGGCCGGAAACGGTCTGATCGGCCGTGTATCTGAAGTCAATTCAACCAGCGCGAAAGTCCTCTTATTGACCACTTCGAACGACACGACTAACCGTGTGTCAGCTGAAATCCAAACCGAATCCGGACCTGTTCATGGCATAGTCAATGGGTATGATGAGGATGCGAAGATGCTTTCCATGTCCCAGATTGCCCCTGATGCGGTGATCAATCCGGGCGACAGTGTGATCACATCGGGATTAGGAGGCGTTTCGCCAAGCGCCTTATTGATCGGTACGGTCAAAGAAGTTTCCATGGACAGCTATGGCCTGTTCAAGCAGGTGACGATCGAGCCTGCCGGAGAGGTTTACAATATCCGCTTCGTGACGGTCATCAAACGGCTGAGTGGGAGTGGTGAGTGATGGTGCAGAACAGATCCTTGCATCACACTTATTTCATCCCTGTGATGCTTTACTTGCTTTTGATCCTGGATGGCTTTTTGATCAATGCTTTCCCGGGACAGTTTGTCAGTGAAGCGTATATCCTCGTGCCACATCTGGCACTGTTCGGGTTTGTGCTTTTTTCCTACTATTTCCCCAAGCAGCCGATGCAGTTGTATGCGGTTCTGTTCGGGCTGTTGTTCGACAGTTATTACAGCGGCATTTTGGGTGTTTACGCAGTCGCTTTTGCTGTGGTCGTGTACTCCGTGAAGAAGATGCAGAAATACCTGACGGAGAACGTTTTTGTGTTGGCGTTGCTGTTCATCATGGCAATCGTGGCTGTGGATTCATTCGTTTTTGGCTTCTACAGTTTGATGGACATTACGCAGCTTGATTTCAGCGCGTTCGCTTCCGAACGATTGGGACCGACCATCGTGCTGAACATTGTGTTGTTCATTGTCATTTATTATCCATTGTTTAAGCTTGTGGGCTGGATGTATGATTAACCATGATGAGAAATGGATGAGACTTATTTTAATGAAATGCTTGCATTTCCCGAATGCTGTGGTATTATTGTCTTAAATTCTAAATGCAATGAAGAGAAAAAGTAACTTTTGCCTATTTCCAGAGAGTTTGCGGGTGGTGCGAGCAAATAATAGAAATCAGTGAAATCACGTCTCTGAGCAAGAATGCTGAAAAGACAACTTCTGTTGTCCTGAGTAGGCTGACTCGGTTGTGCCCGTTACAGCGCTGACGTTTCAAACGGAACGTTATGAGGCGGTTTCTGTGAAGATGCCGCAAAAAAAGGTGGAACCACGACTTCAATCGTCCTTTAACTTTCAACAGGAAGTTAAAGGGCTTTTTTTATTGGAAACGGCGTGATGTGGGACCACCACAAAAATACGGTAATAAAAAAGTACACATATATGGAGGAGAAGAATATGAAAAAATTAGCATTACTATTGTTGGCGTCCACAAGTTTATTGGCTGCATGCGGTGGAGGCGCTGTTGAGGATTCCTCTGCAACCGGATCGGTAGATTCAGGAATCAAAGATACCCTGGTGATGGGGTTGGACGATACCTTTGCGCCGATGGGCTTTAAAGATGAAAGCGGCGAAATCGTCGGTTTCGACGTCGACTTGGCGAAAGAGGTTGCGGAACGCTTGGATGTGGAAATCACTTTTCAGCCGATTGATTGGGCAATGAAGGAAACTGAATTGGCTTCCGGGAACATCGACATGATCTGGAACGGCTATACGATCACGGAAGAGCGCAAGGAGAAAGTGCTCTTCACAGAACCTTATCTGAACAACAGCCAAATCATCGTCACAATGGCAGACAGCGAAATCGCAACAAAAGCCGATTTGGCCGGAAAAATAATCGCGACGCAACAAGGATCTGCGGCATTTGATGCCATCAATGCCGACGAAACGGGAATTGCCGCTGAGTTTGATGGGGGCACTCCAATTTTGTATCCTACCTTCAACGATGTGTTCAACGATCTGGAAAGCGGCCGCAGCGATGCAATCGTCGTCGACGAAGTGTTGGGCCGTTACACGATGAAGTTAAAAGGCGAAGAAAAGTTCGCTGTTCTTGAAGATAATTTTGGTGAGGAAGAATATGGTGTGGGTGTGCGCAAGGAAGATGTTGCGCTGAAAGAAGCAATCGATGCAACGATGAATGAAATGCGTGAAGATGGAACCTACGATGAAATTTACGCAACTTGGTTCGCTGAATAATAAAATTGTTTGTTGAGGAGGAAGCCGAATGTTGGATAAACTGAAAAAAGCCGCCTTGGTCGGAACGGGCTTGTTGGTGTTGACTGGTTGCAGCGGCGGGTCTGCTGATGATGCTGACACCAGCTCGGAAGCTGTTGCCGAGGAAACGTTGGTCGTGGGCTTGGATGACACTTTTGCGCCTATGGGATTCCGTGATGAGAACAACGAAATCATCGGTTTTGATGTCGATCTGGCGAAAGCGGTCGGTGAGCGGATCGGGGCTGAAATGGTTTTTCAGCCGATTGATTGGGCAATGAAGGAAACCGAATTGGATTCCGGCAACATCGACATGATCTGGAATGGCTATGCCATTACGCCGGAACGTGCTGAAAAAGTCCTCCTGAGCGAACCCTATATCGTGGATGCGCAATCCATCATCGTTTTGAAGGACAGCGACATCCAAACAAAAGCGGATTTGGAAGGGAAGTTGGTTTCGACACAACAATCTTCGAGCTCAGTGGATAAAATCATGGAAGATGAATCAGGGATATTTGAAAAATTGGGCGGGGATTTGGTGCTTTATCCTTCCAACAACAATTCCTTCAGCGACCTGGAATCAGGGCGTGTGGATGCCATCGTCGTCGGTGAAGTCTATGGACGCTACTTCATGAAGCAGTCCGGGCAAGACATCTACCGTGTCCTTGAGAATAATTTCGGGGAAGACGAAATGGCGGTTGCCTTCAAAAAGGGCAACACGGAACTGCAGGAACGTGTCGATGCCGCCTTGGCCGATATGAAGGAAGACGGAACCTTCGATGAAATTTACAATAAATGGTTCTACAGTGAATAACGAAAATAAAGGGTAAGAAAGAGGTTTATGAAATGGACTTGATACAGACGATACTGCCATCATTGCTTGACGGCTTGAAGATGACACTGAAGTTGTTCTTCATCATAGGGATTTCCAGCATTCCGTTAGGATTTCTGATCGCCGTCATCCGGGTTTACGGACCGAAGTGGCTGGGTTTTCTGATCCAGATATATGTCTTCATCATGAGAGGGACGCCATTGCTGTTGCAATTGATGTTTGTTTTCTTCGGTTTGCCGCTGATTGGCATTACATTGGATCGTTTTTCTGCAGCGATTCTGGCGTATATGATCAACTACGCTGCCTATTATGCGGAAATCTTCCGTGGAGGTATCACTGCTGTTCCGAAAGGACAGTTCGAGGCCATTTCCGTGTTGGGTATCGGCAAGGTCAGAGGTTTTTTCAAAATCATCATTCCGCAGGTCACCAAAATCGTGTTGCCATCTGTAGGGAATGAAGTGATTGCGCTAGTAAAAGACACATCTTTGGTTTATGTCATCGGTCTCGGGGAACTATTGCGCGCAGGACAGATTGCAGCGAATACGTACGCCTCGTTAGTGCCTTTCCTGGCAGTCGGCATCGTCTATTTATCCGTTACGGCTGTCATTACGGTGCTGCTGAATAAACTTGAATCCAAAGGAAACTTTTAGGGGGAGCGGCAATCATGTTATTAAATGCGATGAATCTGAAAAAGTCTTATCATGACATAACGGTAATCGATGATTTTTCATTCCACATCGATTCCAATGAAATCGTTGTGCTTGTGGGTCGTTCCGGAACGGGGAAAACGACATTGATGCGCTTGCTCAACAATTTGGAAAAAGCAGACCAAGGCACCATTTCAATCGAGGATGCGGTTTTGTGCAAACAAGGATTGAAGGGTGCAGAATATGTGGACCGCAAAAAAAGGCGTCTTTACCAAAATAAAATCGGTATGGTTTTCCAGGATTATGCTTTGTTCCCGAACCTTTCTGTGCTGGACAATCTGCTGGAGGCGCCATTAGCCCAAAAGTTGGGCAGCCGCGAAGACCTGACGGCGAAAGCGGCCGGATTACTGGAGCAAATGGGATTGGCAGACAAGCTGGAGGCTATGCCGTCGACTTTGTCCGGAGGCCAAAAGCAAAGGGTCGCCATCGCTCGGGCGATGATGCTGAATCCGCGGGTACTATGTTTTGATGAACCGACTTCTGCGCTCGATCGCGAATCTTCCGACAGTATCGGTAAGCTGATCCAGGAAATCGCAGCTAGCGGAACCGGCATCCTGATCGTCACGCATGATACCGAGTTCGGTCAACAATACGGGACCCGGATCGTGTCCTCAAGTGAATTCGTCAAAAATAGTTGATAAGGTCAAAAAAGTAAAAAAAGTAAAGAATGCGCTCTACTTCAGGGCTATAACTTGCTTTTTGTGACTGGCTATCTGTATAATTGTCTCTGGTTGAAAATAATGAATGCCCGTGAGCATTCCTTTTAAGGGGAGACGTATTATGGAAAAAAGAAAAAAACGCGTGCTGAATGCCGCAATAGTAGGGTCAGGGACAGACGATTTAACAAACATGTTCCTGTCCCTTTCTTTGGCATCAATTATTGCGGACTTGGCGATCAGTAAAGCACAAGCCGGTCTGATTTCAACAATCACGAATATTGGGATGCTGATAGGGGGACTGTTGTTCGGATACTTCGCGGACCGTTACGGCAGTTTAAAGCTTTTCAAGATAACGTTATTGCTCTTCTCTGTTGCGACGGCAGCAATGTTCTTCGCGGATGACTTGGCTTCGGTCTATGCCCTTCGCTTCATTGCCGGAATCGGTACAGGTGGGGAATATGGTATCGCAATCAGTCTGATTGCTCGTGTCACACCAGTCCATAAAATGGGCCGGATGTCTTCCTTGAATGCGGTAGCCGGAATGGTAGGGAACATCAGCGCGGCTTTTCTTGCAAGTTTGATATTGCCCCGTTTTGGATGGAACGCCTTATTCCTTTTGGGTTTGCTGCCGCTTTTGATTGTGTTGTGGGTACATCTGACCGTTTCAGAGAACGATTTGGTTGAGGTAGGAGATGCCACAACGGAAAGAAATAGTGAAATCAAAGAATCGAAGCCATCTTTTGGAGAGTTGTTCCGCTCACCTGAATTAGCAAGACAAACGATTTCGCTGATGTTCATGGCTGTAGTTCAGATTGGCTGTTATTTTGGTTTGATGAATTGGTTGCCGCAAATCATGCAGACAAGTTTGGGATTGTCGGTTTCGAATTCTTCTTTATGGATGATTTCGACAATCATGGGTATGTCAATCGGAATGCTTTTCTTCGGTAGGATACTGGATGCTGTTGGGCCAAGAATTGCATACGGTATTTTTTTACTGGCTTCAGCATCTGCGGTTTTCCTTTTTGTGATGGCAAAAAGCAGTATTGCGATGTTGATTGGAGGCGCGATAGTGGGATTCTTCGTTAATGGAATGTTCGCAGGATACGGTGCTATAGTCAGCCGTCTTTACCCAGCACATATCCACTCGATGGCGAATAATCTCATCATCAATGTCGGACGGGCAATCGGTGGGTTCTCATCGCTTATCATCGGCCTTCTGATGGACTATTCTAATATAACCACAGTTATGGTATTCTTATCCGCTTGCTACCTCGCCAGCTTTTTGGTCATGCTAAGCATCGATGGCTTGCGAAAAGAATCATACGCGAAAGCTGGTCTCCACCAAGTATAATCAGTTTTGGAATCAGAAAACAGGGCGTCGGCCTTGTTTTCTTTTTTATTTAGGTTGACGGACGCCTTAGTTTTTGGTAGACTATTAATGTTGTAAATGTGCGCACCACGGCTACAACCGCACGGATGGGAGTCATGAGACCCGCAAGGGCACTCCGTTTGGCGAGTCTAAGTAAAATAAGGAGGTGCAGAGAATATGTACGCAATTATCAAAACTGGTGGTAAACAATTAAAAGTTGAAGTTGGTCAAGCAATCTACATTGAAAAATTAGAAGCTGAAGCTGGTGACAAAGTAACTTTTGATGAAATCGTATTTGTAGGTGGAGAAGAAACTAAAATTGGCGCTCCATTCGTAACAGGTGCTTCTGTAGAAGGCACTGTTGAAAAACAGGGCAAAGAAAAGAAAGTAACTACTTTCAAATACAAGAGAAGAAAAGATACACACCGCAAGCAAGGTCATCGTCAACCTTATACAAAAGTAATCATTGACGCAATCAACGCATAAGAGTGTGAATAATCATGATTGAAGTGAAATTTAAAGAAGATGACCATGGCAACCTGCTTTCTTTCGAGATTACGGGGCATGCCGGGTACGGAGTGGAAGGTGAAGATATTATCTGCGCCGCTGTTTCTGTGCTGGCCATCGAAACTGTGAATAGCGTTGAACGTTTAGCCGGGTATCAGATGCTTGTTGATGAAGCGGATGATGAAGGCGGGTATCTCTATGCGGAGATACTTTCCGAGAGGGAAGCGGAGCAGCAATACATTACGCAGATTTTACTGAAGCATCTATTCTATTCGCTGGAAGATGTCGCTCAGACATATCCGGATTATGTGGCCATAAAAATGCAATAAAACTGTACTACTTAATAAGGAGGTGCAAACCACATGTTGAAATTGAATCTACAATTGTTCGCCCACAAAAAAGGGGGCGGATCTACTACCAACGGACGTGAGTCCCAATCTAAACGTTTAGGAGCTAAACGTGCAGACGGACAAACCGTAACTGGCGGATCAATTTTGTACCGTCAACGCGGAACAAAAATCCATCCAGGTACTAACGTCGGTATCGGTGGAGATGACACTCTATTTGCAAAAGTTGACGGTGTCGTTCGTTTCGAACGTTTAGGCCGTGACAAAAAACAAGTTTCTGTATACCCTACAGCTAAATAATACTTGTACTTTTGCCGATCAACCAATTACATACACACAAAAAACCTTGCGGGGGCAAATGATCAGTCACTTCCTTCGCAGGTTTTTTTGTATTTTACATACCAACAAAAAGTAAGGGACGGTGAACGACTTGAAAGCAACAAATGTTGAGAGTCTTTTCGGATTGATGGATGAAGCCATCATATTACTTCAAACGGAAGCTGAACTTTCATATATAGAAGCGTTGTCCGAAACGCTGGAAAATCTTTCCTTTGGAGGAAAGGCACAACAAGTGGGAGGCTTGCCTTCAAACGAGGCAGTCGAACGCTTGAACAATCTCTACAAAAAAATGAATTTGGAAGCATTGGACAAGGAAATCATCCGCAAGAGCATCCAATTGACTTTCATCAAGGCGACAAAGGTAGATAAGCTCCAGATGAATCATCAAATGACTCCGGACACGATTGCCTATCTGATTGCTTATTTTATTGGAGAAATAAAAAAAGATAAGACAGAAAAACTGCATGTTTCAGATCTGGCTGCAGGGACAGGGAACCTTCTCAATATCGTTTTGGCGCATTTGGCCAACAGGGGCAATGAAGTGACTGCGGAAGCGGTCGAAAATGATGACCTGTTAATCAGTGTCGCAGCCAATAGCGGGTTCTTGATGGGCTTGTCGGAAAAAATTCATTACACCCATTCAGACAGCCTGCAGGAACTATTGATTGCACCTTCTGATATCGTAGTATCGGATTTTCCGGTCGGATATTATCCGGTGAATGAGCGCGCAAAGAACTACAAAACGGCTTTTTCGGAAGGAAATTCTTTTACACATTTCCTAATGTTTGAACAAAATGTGAACTATCTGAAAGAATCCGGTTGGGGGATTTTTATCGTTCCTTCCGACATTTTTGAAACAGATAAAACATCTGTGTTAATGGGGTGGTTGAAGGAAAACGTTCATATACAGGCATTTTTGAGCCTTCCGGAAGATCTGTTCCACAAAAATGGAATGAAAAAATCAATCATTATTGTTCAAAAAAATGGTGAAAAATCGATTCAAGCCGAACAAGTGCTTTTGGGGGAAATTCCAGATCTTAAAAACGCACAAAAGATGCAATCTTTCCTGGATATTTTCCACAATTGGAGCGCAAAGATGATATAATATTTATTAGAGATATAAGAAAAATCAGTCAATTTAAAGGAGAGAAAAAAATGTCAAAAATCATCGCTATCAATGCTGGTAGCTCAAGCTTGAAATTTACATTATACGCTATGCCTGATCAGGAAGTTCTTGCAACCGGAATAATCGAAAGAATCGGTTTGAATGATTCCGTCTTCACAATCAAACATGGAGAAGGCGAAAAATTCCAGGTTACCGAGGATATTGCGAACCATGAAATCGCAGTACAGAAATTACTTGATCAATTATTGGCATTAAACATCATTTCAAGCTACGATGAGATTACAGGTGTCGGACACCGTGTAGTTGCCGGCGGGGAAATCTTCAAAGATTCCGCGCTAGTGGATGATCTTGTTCTGGAACAAATCGAAGAGTTGGGCGAATTGGCGCCTTTGCATAACCCAGCGAACGCTACAGGAATCCGCGCATTCAAGAAATTACTGCCCGAAATCACAAGTGTTGCAGTATTCGATACATCTTTCCATACAACAATGCCGAAAGTAAACTACCTGTACAGCATTCCGATGGATTACTATAAAAAATATGCTGCCAGAAAATACGGTGCACACGGAACAAGCCACAAATATGTCGCTGAACGCGCTGCAGAAATGTTGGGCAGACCGATCGAAGAGTTGAAGATCATTACTTGCCATATCGGCAACGGTGGATCCATCACCGCTGTGCAAGGTGGGAAATCAATCGACACATCCATGGGCTTTACACCATTGGCAGGCATCACGATGGGAACTCGCTCAGGGGACATCGATGCTTCTTTGATCGCCTATTTGATGGGCAAACTGGGCATCACAGACATCAATGAATTCGTTGACATCCTGAACAAAAAATCTGGTCTGTTGGGACTTTCAGGCGTATCAAGTGATATGCGCGATGTTGAGACAGCGGCGGAAAACGGCAATGAGCATGCTCAAATTGCTTTGGATATCTTCCATAATCGTATCATCAAATATATTGGACAATACGTTGCCATCATGAACGGTGTGGATGCGATCGTCTTCACTGCTGGCGTTGGTGAAAATTCTGCGCCTACCCGTAAAATCATCATCGATGGTATTTCTTGGTTCGGTTGCAAAATCGACGATGAAAAGAACAATGTCCGCGGCGTTGAAAGAATCGTTTCAACTGACGATTCCAAGGTGAAAGTGTTGTTGATTCCTACAGATGAAGAGCTTATGATTGCTCGTGACGTCGTTCGCTTCAGCGAAAAACACTAATTTAAAATAAAAATTCCGGTATGCCAATCGTTGGCATACCGGAATTTTTGCTTATTTTTTAGGTTTCGGTTTATTCTCGAGGTCGGTGCGGACGACGAGCACATCGCAGGGTGCGTTGCGGATGACGTACTCGGATACGGACCCGATGAACAGTCTTTCGACGGCATTAAGGCCGGTCGCACCGATCATGATCAGATCCACATCGTATTCGGCAGGCAAATCTTTTGCAATGATGGCTTTTGGTGAACCATATTCGATGACGGTATGAACATCTGTTATGCCTTCGTTTGTGGCATAGGTTTTGTATTCTTCCATCAACGTTTTGGATTGGCGGACGATTTCATCCGTAAAGCTGCCCTCAAAACCTGTAGGCGTCTGTATGGCTCTTGTATCGATAATATGAGTGATGATGATGGCTGCTTTATTCCGTTTGGCCACTTCCACTGCTTTACGGAAGGATAATTCTGATTCTCTGGATCCGTCAACCGGTATCAAAATCTTCTTATACTCTTGAAACATATTAACCACTCCTCTAAACTAGTATCGCTTACAAGTTTATTTTACTTCACTTTCCATAAAAATGAAAGCGTGTGCGATTCTTTCCGGGAATTTAATGCTCAGCGGCTCTGGTCTTTCATCATGCCGGCCAGGCGGATACTGAAGAGTGCTGTATACCCTGATGCGATCACTACGGCAAATGCATAAAGCAAGGTGCTCCTGAAGAAAATCGTCAGAAGGCAGAGAAAACCGATCAACATGTACAGGGCTCCGCCATTACGGAAAAAGAGCCAGATCTGATTGCGTTGCTGCTCGGTGATACGATCCGGAGTCAACACAAAAACAGTGGGGCCTTTTAATGTCATAAAAAGGCCGGTCGAAACCAACAATAATGAAAAAAGGGCAATCAATAATTCTACCAATGTGCATCCTCCTTGAAGGGAATTGCGGGGAAATTGCTCAATAAGCGCTTTTCCGTGTTTTCCAGTCTGCAAAAAAAGCTGCTCAAAGAGCAGCTCCGAAAAGTATAAAACTTTATTAGAAATCCGATGGTGCCGGTGAGTATATTCTACTAGTTTTGAACCCGCATATAAGCAGGTGGGCTCCAATATCCAGTCTCTAACTACCAAATGATAAGGCGTGTTATCCACCGAAATAAACAGGATCCCAAGGTAGTAATAAATTGTTCGGTCAACACATTGAGAATATGTCGAACACCTCAGAAATCTATATACGTATAGTAGCATACTAATCATTCGTTGGCAAGCAAAATACATGAGTTTCAATCCAGAAACATAACAGCAGCAACGGGTTAAACGCTACCAGCTTGTACTCAGGAATCTTTGTTGAAGCGGTGCTGCAATTGGTTGGCTAAGGCTTGCTCGTATTTTCCCGTCACAGCCGGCTCGTAGTAACGTCGATTCTTCAGTGAGTCCGGCAAATACTGCTGTTTGACCCAATGGTCCGGGAAATCGTGCGGGTATTGGTAACCGACGCCGCGGCCTAACTTATTTGCACCACTGTAATGGGCATCACGCAGGCTGTCCGGTATGTCACCGGATTTCCCGGCCCGCACATCCGCCAGAGCACTGTCCAAGGCAAGATAAGCCGAATTGGATTTCGGCGAAAGGGCAAGATCGACGACAGCGTTTGCCAAGGGGATCCGTGCTTCCGGCAATCCTAACTTTTCAGCTGCCTGAACGGCCAAAACGGTACGGGACACAGCTTGCGGATTGCCCAAGCCGATGTCTTCATAAGCGCAAACCATCAACCGTCTGCAGGCGATCAGCAATTCGCCGGCTTCCAATAGCCTGGCCAAATAATGCATAGCGGCATCGACATCGCTGCCGCGGATCGATTTTTGAAATGCTGAAATGACATCGTAATGGGCATCGCCGTTTTTATCGTGTACCAACGCCTTCTTTTGGACACATTCTTCAGCGATAGCCAAGGTGATGCGGATGGTGCCGTCCACATCCGGTTTGGTGGAGAGGGCAGCCAACTCCAAGGCGTTGAGCGAACCGCGGACGTCGCCCATCGTGCTCCTTGCGAAATGAAGCAAGGCGTCTTCTTCAATCGCGATCTTTTCTTTTCCCAGCCCGCGTTTTTCATCAACAATTGCCCGTTGCAGCGCCACTATGACGTCCTTTGTAGTAAGGGGCTTCAATTCGAAAATTTGGGTCCGGCTCCTGATTGCGGGACTGATGCTGATGTACGGATTTTCGGTGGTGGCGCCGATCAGGATGACTTGACCGCTTTCAAGGTGGGGCAGGAGAAAATCCTGCTTGGGTTTATCCAATCGATGCACCTCATCCAGCAAGAGGATGACCTGGCCGGAAAATTTGGCCTCCTCCACGATAATCTGGAGGTCTTTTTTTGTATCAGTGGCGGCGTTCAGTTGCCGGAAAGCGGAATGTGTCGATCCGGCGATGGCGCTCGCGATGCTCGTTTTGCCGATTCCAGGTGGGCCATACAGTATCATGGACGAAAGCATCTTGGCATCGACCATGCGGCGGATGATCTTATTCTCACCCACCAGATGGCTCTGGCCGATGACTTCATCGATGTGTACGGGACGCATCCGGTATGCTAAAGGTTGTTTCATGATTTTTCTCCGCTCCTTTTTCTCTCCCCCATTATATGCTATCCCACAAAAAAGAACAAACATTCGCAAGGGTATCCCTTTCTGCGGGTTTGTGAAAATTGGTTGAAAGAAAACCAAGCAACATCTTTACTATTTACAAGCAGAAAAGCTATAATGAATACATTGAAAATTGGGAGCAGAAAGTGAGCGTACATAATGACAGATTTCAAAGAGATCATTTTAACACATAAATTATCGGCATTATTTTCGAAAGCCTCTTTTGGAATCGAAAAAGAAAGCCAACGGATAACCGGTGATGGCACAATCGCCAAGACAAACCACCCGACGGTATTCGGGAACCGCAGTTTCCATCCTTACATACAGACTGACTTTGCTGAAAGCCAACCGGAATTGATCACACCACCGGTGCAATCGATCGAGGAAATGTATGAATGGCTGACGGCTATCCATGATGTCGTGCTGCGTTCTTTACCCGAAGATGAATATCTGTTGCCTTGCAGTATCCCGCCGACCATGCCGCCAAGTGAAGAAATCAGGGTAGCCAAGTTGGATAATGCGGATGATGTCGCGTACCGGGAATACCTAGTATCGGTTTACGGGAACAAGAAGCAGATGGTCAGTGGTATCCATTTCAACTTCGAACTGAATCCTGCCCTTATCAAGGAACTTCATCAGCTCTCTGGTTACACAGGGACGCTCAAGGAGTTCCAATCGGATGTCTACTTGAAGATGGCCCATAACTTCATCCGTTACCAATGGATCATGACCTACCTTATGGGCGGCTCCATATCCGCAGACAGTACCTACTTCGAAAAAGAAAGCCAGCATGATTTGCCTTTGGACAGGTACACCAGAAGCATCCGCAGCAGCAAGTACGGATACGTCAACAAAGCAGACGTGCAGGTCTCCTTCGAATCGATCGATGCCTATGTGCAGGATATCGAGGGAATGGTAACCAGCGGCAAGCTCATTGCAGAAAAAGAATTTTATTCGACTGTCCGTTTCAGGGGGGCGAACAAAGCGCGTGATTTGCTGACGAACGGGATTGCCTACCTCGAATTCAGGTTGTTCGATCTGAATCCATTTGCCGAGTTCGGCATGCACAAAGAGGACATGTATTTCATCCATTATTTCTTGCTCTATTTATTGTGGATCGAGAAGGATGCCAGCGAAGCGGAGATGGAAATCGGGAAAGAAATGAACTACAGCACCGCTTTGGAGAATCCTTTGCAGCCGTCCGCATTCCAAGCAGAAGGGCTGGCCTTCCTAGAGGGCATGCTGGATATGCTGGCAGTGATCGGCGCTGAAGAGAATCTAAGCGCAATCGTCAAAGAAAAAATCGAAGCTTTCCGCAATCCGGACAAAACAGTTGCGGGCCGGATGGTAAACGCGGTGGAAGCCGCAAAGGACAAAACAGTTTGGGCCGCAGCCTTAGCAAAAAAATACAAAGAGGCTGCCTGGGAACGCCCTTATGCTTTGAGAGGTTTTGAAGACATGGAGCTTTCCACGCAGATTTTGCTGTTCGATGCTATCCAAAAAGGTTTGAAAATCAACATGCTCGACCGCTATGACCAATTCATCTCGCTGACCTACAAGGATCATCGGGAATATGTAAAAAAAGGCAACATGACAGCAAAGGACAGCTACATCGGTCCACTCATCATGGAAAACAAAGTCGTCACCAAAAAAATATTGGCGGAGAACGGATTTGCGGTTCCTGACAGCGGTGAGTACCATTCTGCGGAAGCAGCCTTGCGCGACTATCCAATCTTTGCCGGCAAAGGCATCGTCGTCAAACCAAAGTCCACGAACTATGGTCTGGGGATTTCCATCTTCAAAGAGGGCGCTTCCTTTGAGAATTATGAGAAAGCCATCCATATGGCATTTGAAGAAGATGAGGATGTGCTGGTGGAAGATTACTTGTCCGGCACCGAGTACCGTTTCTTTGTCATCGGCAATGAGACGAAGGCCGTTTTGCTGCGTGTGCCAGCCAATGTCGTTGGCGATGGCAGCCGGACGATCCGTCAATTGGTCGAGGAGAAGAACAAGGACAGTCTGCGCGGAAAAAATCACCGTACGCCGTTGGCATTGATCGGGACCGGGGAACTCGAAAAGTTGACGATCCAAGGCCAAGGTTATACTTTCGACAGTATCCCGCCGGCAGGAGAGACAGTACGCTTACGGGATAATTCCAATATCAGCACCGGTGGAGATTCGATTGACGTTACGGATCAGATGCATGACAGCTACAAACAGTTGGCTGTGCAGATGTCAGCTGCACTGGGTGTGGCGGTCTGTGGAGTGGATATCATCATTCCGGATCATTTGGTCCCAGCTGCGCAAACGGAGCCGAATTATGGGGTGATCGAGGCGAATTTCAATCCCGCCATGCTGATCCACATTTATCCGTACCAAGGGAAAAGCCGACGTTTGACGATGGAAATTCTGCGCTTATTGTTCCCGGAAATGCAACTGGAGGAAGAGTAAGGGGGATTTTATGAAAAATTCATTTCTGAGAATTGCCAGTTACATTGCGATAACCATCATCATGGTTTATGGGTATCTGATCGCGAAAGGCTTCAGTGACTGGGAACTGCTTTCCTCATTTGAGCCCCTGCTTATTCCGATGCTGTCGGTAGGCCTATTTTTATCCATCTATGTGCATATCCTTCTTCATGAAGGGGGACATTTTCTGTTCGGAAAACTGAGCGGTTATCGGCTGGTCAGTTTTCAAATCAGGCATTTTAAGTACAGCCAATCAGATCATCGCTTGCATCATATTCAGACTGCGTCTCCTATGCTGGCTGGCCAATGCTTGATGGCACCGCCGAAAGGAGACTATGCTGAATTGCCTTATCGCGCTTATCTGTTGGGTGGGGTTCTAACCAATGCTTTGACGGGAGCAGCCCTCTACAGTTCAGCATATCTGATGGAGCTGAAGGTGGGCTCTCTGTTCGTGTTGTTCAGTCTTGTGCCTGTCTGGATCGCTTTATCGAATTTGTTGCCGAAAGCGCAGAATGATGGAGCCTTAGTGAAGGAAGCAAGCCGCTCCTTGCACGCGCGCGAGCTCTTGTTCCGACAACTGGAAATGGCGCAGCTCATAGAGGATAAGGTGCCTTTTACTGATTTTCCAGACGCCTATTTTGCATGTTTAAGGGATCCGCAATACCAAAAAAGCTTCCTTGTGGATTACTTCTACATGGTCGCTTATGTTCGCGCCTTGGGGAAATTAAATTTTGAAGAAGCCGATAGCTTGCTGCAGACTTTTTCGGACAATCGCCCGGTCAAAGAGTCGGTTTATTGGCCGATTTATTTGATGGAATCTTTGTTTTGCGATGCGCTCTTTGGACGGATTGGAACGGCAGAAGAGAAGTACAGCCAAATACAAGCCCAGCCCGTTTTGAAAAGGTATTGGAGTGCAAACAACAGAATCAGGGCGGCCTATGCGTTTTTCTGTCATGCTGATATAGAAGCAGCGAAGAACTTGTTGGGAAAAGGTCCGACAGCTGCTGAAGATTCTGATCAGGATTCGGACAACAGCGTCGAACTGCTCCTGTACCGATGGCTGAACAGTTATTTTGAACATTAGAAAGACAAGTGAAAGAAAGAAGGAAACAAATTGATTTATTTCGACCACGCCGCTACTACGCCGGTGAGACCAGAAGTTGTTGCGGTCATTCAGGAGTCTCTTATCGAAGATTACGGGAATCCTTCCAGCACCTATGCGCTCGGAAGGCGGACAAGGCAGCATATAGACCAAGCCCGCAGGATTTTTGCGTCATCCATCAAAGCCAATCCGGCTGATATCATCATCACAAGCTGCGGCTCCGAATCCAACAATACAGCCATCATACCGACTGCCTTGGCTCTGAAGGGAAAAGGCAAACACCTCATCACTTCCGCAGCGGAACATCATGCAGTCCTTCATCCGATGCATTATCTGGAAACGTTAGGCTTTGAGGTGACTTATCTGCCGGTGGACAAAACCGGAAAAGTGACGCTGCAGTCGCTGAAGGATGCGATTCGGCAGGATACGATCCTTGTCTCATTGATGTATGCAAACAACGAGGTGGGGAGCATCAATCCGATTGCTGAAATAGGAGCGTTATTGTCGGAGCGAAAAGTCATTTTCCACACGGATGCCGTTCAGGCTTACGGCAGCGAGGAGATTGATGTCGGGCAACAACAGATCGATTTGCTGTCGGTTTCCGCACATAAAATCAATGGCCCAAAAGGGATCGGATTTTTATACCGTAAAAACAGCTTGCATCTGCCTAATTTCATCCATGGCGGCAGTCAGGAGAATGATCACCGCGGTGGAACAGAAAATACGCCATACATCAGAGGCTTTGCTGAGGCGGTCACGTTGATGGAAGCAGAACGGGAAATGGGCAACCGTAAAAAACGAGAACTGGGCGATTATTTCCTGAGCGGACTTGAAAAGAGTGGAATCCCGTTTGAGAGCAACGGAGCCTATCGTGAAGGGGTGCCGCATATCCTGAGCATCTGGCTGCCCGGCATGCGCTCCGACAAAATGCTGATCCAGTGCGATCTGAAAGGGATCATGCTGGCTGCGGGATCCGCTTGCACAGCAGGCAGCCTCGAACCGAGTCACGTGTTGGAAGCGATGTTCGGAAAGGGCAGTCCACGCGCAACAGAATCTTTGCGCATTTCGTTCGGTTCGGATAATACGACCGATGAGGTGGACACTTTGATTGCCTTGCTGCAAAGCATCCACAATAAGCAATACAAGAACGTCTGAACGAAAGAATAAAAATGTGTTATGATAGGGAAAACGTTATCTTGGAGGACTGCATATGGCATTCGAAAAAAAAGTAACTTTAAAGGGATCCGGCAAAACTTTGCAATTGAATGAACAGGTAAAACGCTACACTTTGCGCGACAACGGCTTCGAGGAAACCAAAAACGGCAATTACCAATTGGTCCGCGATTTGGATACAAGCGTGCTGCACAAGCAAGGGATCAAAGTGAAAATTGTCGTCGCTTCCGATCTGAAGACATTGAAAGTCTCCACCACGACGAGCAACGGCTTGCAGACGGTGGATGTTTACGGTAAGGAAACCATGTCGGCTGCGAAAGAACAGCTGGAATATATTTTGGAAAGTTTAGCCGAAAATGGTGTCCTGACTCAAGCGGCGGAGTGATCCAAAAACAATGGTGACAGATGAAATCAACAGACCGGTTCCGGTAAGAGTTATTCTTACGGCCGGTCATTTTTTGCGTTCATATAAAAATCGTGATCCGCTTTTATCCATGTGCACCAAAAGAACACGATACGCACTATAAGTGCATTAATATAATTATATAAATCGCTATTTTTTTCATTCCAATTCCTATGAAATATGATATACTTATTCAGAATCGCACAAACAATTCGGGAGATGAAGAAAGTGGAACAAAAATATCAAGGCGCAGCCATGACTACAGTTGATAAAAGCGCCCTAAAGAAGTCACATTTATTTGAGACTTCACAAGTAAAATATTTCATCAGATGTATGCTTGCCGGTATGTTTTTGACGTTGGGGACATCAATCGCTGTGATGGTCGCTGAAAAAGCAGAACACATGCTGCCCGGCAGCGGGAAATTTTTCTACTCATTCATGTTTGCATGGTCTTTGGTCATGATCAATTACATGAACACGGAATTGGGTACATCCAACATGATGTACATGACAGCAGCCGTTTACCGCAAGGTTTTGGCGCCCAAAAGAGCTTTAGCAATTTTATTCGCTTGTATCCTATTCAACCTTATCGGTGGCACAATCGCATCATTCATCATGTCATTCACGAATATTTTCCAAGATTTGCCGGCTGAGCACTTCCTTTTCCATGCAGTTGAAGGCAAATTGATCAAAACGCCTATCCAGATGGTAGCCGAAGGTATCTTCGCGAATGTCATCGTGAATACGACGGTATTTGTCAGCGCGCATATGAAAGATGACGCGGGCAAATTATTCTCGACCATTTTCATCATCTTCATCTTTGCCTTTTTAGGCTTTGAGCACGTTATCGCCAACTTTTCTTCCTTCAGCCTTGCGTTTTTCGCATTCGGCGGGGCTTTACCAGGGATGACGGTCGGCAGCGTACTGACGAACTGGTTCTTCGCTATGATCGGAAATTACATCGGTGGTGGACTGCTTATCGGTTTGCTTTACGCATGGATGAACAAAGATTCCGAAGTATACGTAGACTAAGCTTCACAACTAGAAACGGGAAGGATCCGGCTGACGGATCCTTCCCGTTTTTTCACGTATAAAAGAATGTCCGGATGGGAATTTGTTCGTTTTTCCGGGTTTATGGTTAGTGGAAAAGGCGATAAGGCTTATGGATGGTTGACAAATGCGAAGAACATCTGTATTGTTTTACTGTTGTTTGTTATTTTAGCAGGTCATACCAGCCAACTGTCGTAAGCGGCTGATAAATAGATTGAAATATGATTAGGGAGGATTTTGTTATGAAATTGCTTGAAGAGCGCATATTGGAGGACGGCATCGTGTTGGGGGACAATGTGCTGAAGGTGGACAATTTCCTGAACCATCAGATCGATCCGGTATTGATGCAACAATTGGGGGATGAATTTGCACGTTATTTTGCCGACAAAAAAATCACCAAGATTCTGACGGTTGAGACATCCGGCATCGTGCCTGCCGTTTTCACAGGGTTGGCATTGGGCGTGAAGGTAGTCTTTGCAAGAAAACAAAAAAGTCTGACGATGCGGGATAATCTGTATTCGGCCACCGTCTACTCTTTCACTAAAGATGTCACCAACGAAATCACAATCTCGAAACAATATCTTGATGAGAATGATCATGTGCTCATCATCGATGATTTTTTGGCAAATGGTCAAGCCACGAACGGCTTGATGGAGATCTGCAAGCAGGCTGGCGCAGAAATCGCCGGCGTCGGCATCGTCATCGAAAAATCTTTCCAAAAAGGCAGAAAAATTTTGGAAGAGCAAGGCATGGATGTCTATTCATTGGCCCGCATCAAGGCTTTTGAAAACGGCACGGTCCAGTTCATCGAAGAATAGCAAGTCAGGAAGACAGATAATCTCTGTCTTTTTTTGTGCTTCAAGGTTCTTTCGATTCGGCTTCAATATCTCCACAAAGCCTTTCGGAATTGTGGTAAAATGTTAAATATGCATGAGATTATGAGCGTTATCTTAATGAGGAGGTTCAATGATGAGAATTGAAACAAAATGTTTGCATGAAGGGTATCATCCAGGGAACGGGGAGCCAAGTGCGCTGCCGATTTACCAAAGCACGACTTACAGGTATGACTCGACGGAGCATATCGGGAAACTATTCGATTTGACGGCTGCCGGACACATGTATTCGCGCATCTCCAATCCCACTGTTGCGGCCGTGGAAGAGAAAATCGCGGCGATGGAGGGTGGCGTAGGGGCTTTGTGCACGACTTCCGGTCAGGCAGCCACCATGATCAGTCTGATGAACATCCTGAAGGAAGGCGACCATTTCATCAGCACCGCCTCCATTTATGGCGGAACCATCAATCTGTTTGCCGTGACCTTGAAGCGCTTCGGCATCGACTGCACATTTGTCGACCAGGAACTGCCTGAAGAGGAGATCCAAAAAATGTTCAGACCGAACACGAAGGCTGTATTCGGCGAAACCATCGCCAACCCAGCTCTGTCCGTTCTGGATATCGAAAAATGGGCAGCGATCGCTCACAAAACAACGTGCCTTTGATCGTGGACAATACCTTCCCGACACCGTACCTTTGCAGACCTTTCGAGTTCGGCGCCGATATCGTGGTCCATTCCACTTCGAAATACATGGATGGCCATGCTGTACAGATGGGCGGCGTCATTGTCGACAGCGGCAATTTTGACTGGAAAAACGGCAATTTCCCTGAATTCACCGAACCGGATGACTCCTACCATGGCATCGTCTACACGGAAAGCTTCGAAAACGCTGCGTACATCACCAAAGCGCGGGTACAGATGATGCGGGATATGGGCGCATACCCGGCTGCCAATGCAGCTTTCTTATTGAATCTGGGCCTTGAAACACTGCCTGTAAGGATGGACAGACATTGCAGCAATGCCTTGAAAGTCGCCGAATACTTCAAACAATCCGAAAAAATCGAATTTGTGAATTATCCGGGCTTGGAGGGGGACAAGTACCACGAATTGGCGAAGAAATATCTGCCGCTGGGAACCTGCGGCGTCATTTCGCTCTCCATTGAAGGCAGCCGGGAAAATGCCATCAAATTCATGGACAGCCTGAAGCTGGCATCCAATGAAGTGCATGTGGCCGACATCCGGACTTGCGTGCTCCATCCGGCAAGTTCAACCCACAGACAGCTGACCGATGAACAGTTGGCGGCAGCAGGCATCACACCGGGCCTGATCCGCTTTTCGGTGGGATTGGAAAACGTTGACGATATCATCGAAGACATCGAGCAGGCATTGGCACAGCTCAATCTGGACGCAAAACCTTATACAGTCTGATCGGCAGTGTCCCTAACGAACGAAGCAGAAATCCCTCCAAGGTTTTCTGCTTTGTTTTCTTTAGTGCGAAAGTTTTATTTTGAGAAGAACGGAAGTGAGAGGATGGCGTACAACAACAAAACGGCACTCATCAAATGGATTGCGGTCATCACGATGACGATCGACCATATCGGCTATTACTTGTTCCCTTCGTTCCTTTTTCTGCGCGTAATCGGGCGGATCGCCTTCCCCTGTTTCTTGTATACAACCGTGAAAGGGGTAAAGGAGACGCGTGATTTCCGCAAGTATCTGCTGCGGCTGGTCCTGACCGGGGTCGTCAGCATGCCGATCACCGCCCAAACGGGGAATTTCTTCAACATCCTCTTCACATTGGCTCTGTTTGCCTTGTCGATCAAAGACTACCGTTTCATCCTGCCGGCAATCCTTTTGGTCCACTTTACCGAATACGGCCTGTATGGCTTTTTGATGGGGTGGACAATCTATGTGCTGTCGGAAAAGCATGCCGGAGCGGGCATTGCCCTATTCTTATTGGTGAATGCCCTGCAATTCCCCTCCCTGCAAGGCTTTGCTGCCATGGCGCTCATCCCGATGCTGGCGCCGGTCACGATCGCTGTCAGACCGCTGCCGAAATGGGCAGGCTATGCCTACTATCCGCTCCACCAAATTGTCCTCATGCTTATCGCCAGGCTGATGTGACCGTCGGGTTGTCAGCATAAAGGCACGAAAGCTTGAAATATGCGCCGGGATGGTGTAAACTGTTTCTTTGTATCGGATGTTACTTATATAATGTAAGAAGTGAGAAAATACACAAATCAAGTAAGGGTGTGATAGGCATGCAAGACAATTCAAAAATACGCGTGGTGGTCGGAATGAGCGGTGGTGTTGACTCTTCTGTCACAGCATTGCTTTTGAAGGAACAAGGCTACGACGTCATTGGCATTTTCATGAAGAATTGGGATGATACCGATGAATTTGGATTCTGTACGGCAACGGAAGATTATAAGGATGTTCAGGCGGTCGCACAACAGATCGGTATCCCTTATTATTCCGTCAATTTTGAAAAAGAATACTGGGACAAGGTCTTCCAATATTTCCTGGATGAATATAAGAAGGGCCGGACGCCGAATCCGGATGTCATGTGCAATAAAGAAATCAAATTCAAGGCTTTCTTGGATTACGCGATGGAACTGGGTGCTGATTATGTCGCAACCGGGCATTATGCGCAAGTCGTCCGAGACGAGGACGGCACCGCTCATCTGCTCAGAGGAGTGGACGACAATAAGGACCAAACCTATTTCCTGAATCAGCTTTCCCAAGAGCAACTGTCCAAAACGATGTTTCCGCTTGGCGGAATCAAAAAACCGGAAGTGCGCCGTATCGCTGAAGAAGCAGGTTTGGCCACAGCCAAGAAAAAAGATTCGACAGGCATCTGTTTCATCGGTGAGAAGAACTTCAAAGAATTCTTGACGAATTTTCTGCCGGCGATCCCGGGGAAAATGGTCACGTTGGGCGGCGATGTGATGGGTGAACATGCCGGATTGATGTACTACACGATCGGGCAAAGAAAAGGTCTGGGAATTGGCGGCGGCGGGGAATCCGATGATCCTTGGTTCGTAATCGGTAAGGACCTGGCGACCAACACCCTTTACGTGGGCCAAGGCTATCACCATGAGAATCTGTATGCCGACAGTCTGGATGCCACCGATATCCATTTCACATCTGAAGGCAAGCAACCGTCAGTCTTCACCTGCACAGCCAAATTCCGTTACCGCCAAAAGGACACTGCGGTAACAGTTTATCTGAACGAAGACCAAACAACTGCCCGTGTTGAATTTGCGGAACCGGTCCGTGCCATCACACCTGGTCAAGCTGTTGTGTTTTACAACGGTATGGAATGTCTTGGTGGGGGAACGATCGACAAGGCTTACCAAGCCGAAAGCGTGCTTCAATATATTTAATTGAAAAGTGAGAGGCCGGTTTTTTCTCCGACCTCTCTTTAATTTGGTCGGAAATTGTGGTATCGTTCTTAAGGAATCTTGTACCAAGTCTGACAATTCGAAAAAAGGGAGAGGATCATCCGGATGGATACAGAACAAAGCTATATCGTTGGGGAAATCAAAGCGATTTTCTTTGAAAACGCGAGTAATTTCTACAAAGTGATGCTGATTTCAGTCAATGAATCGAATCTCCCGCAAAAGAATGATGAAATCGTTGTGACGGGAAGCTTCGGGCAGATAACTGAAGATACAGTCTACCGCTTTTTCGGTGAGGTTGTGGAGCATCCCAGATACGGCGTCCAATTCCAAGCCACTTCCTATCAACAGGAAAAACCCACCTCCAGGAATGGCTTGATTGCCTTCTTGTCGGGAGAAAGGTTCCCGGGCATCGGCAAACGGACGGCAGAAAAAATTGTGGAGACTTTTGGCGAAGCGGCGGTCGACGTCATTCTTGATGACCCGGAAGCTCTGAAAAGCATCAGCGGTTTGACGCCCAAGAAAAGGGAAATGATGCGCGATGTCCTGATGCAGACGCAAGGGACCGAGAAAATCCTGATTGCTTTGGGGAACTATGGTTTTTCCAATAATCAGGCGGCGAATATCTTCCATTTCTACCGCACCGAAACGCTGACTGTCCTGAACGAGAATCCTTACCGCCTGCTCGAGGACATCGAAGGTATCGGCTTCAAAAAAGCCGACCAATTGGCGGAGGAGTTGAACTTCGCTCCGGACCACAGCAGCCGTTTGAAGGGCGGCTTGTTTGCGACGCTCCAAGAACTGTGCCTGTCGAACGGGGACACGTACGTCGATGGCACCGTATTGCTTGAGCGGACGATCCACTTGCTTGAGCAAAGCCGACGCTTCATCATCGAGGATGCGCCCGTTATCGAAGCCCTGATGGAGATGGTGATGGACATGAAAGTGGTCGAGGACCACAGCCGCTTCGCAATACCGTCCCTTTACTTCGCCGAAGAAGGCATCGCATCATCGATTGACAGGCTGCTGAAACGAAAAACGAAAATTACTTATCCAGGAGTGGATCTGGATCTGGAGATCGAGGCTCTGCAAGCTAACCTGCAGATCCGCTACGGCGCCTCCCAAATCGAAGCGATCAAATCAGCTTTGCTTTCTCCGTTCTTCATCCTGACAGGTGGCCCGGGCACCGGCAAAACGACCGTTCTGAAAGGGATCGTCCGTATGTTCTCCGAATTGAACGATCTGCCGGAAGACCCTCACGATTACAAAGACGGACTTTTCCCGATATTGCTTGCCGCTCCGACCGGACGTGCAGCAAAACGGATGCAGGAAACGACAGGTCTGCCCGGCAGCACGATTCATCGCTTGTTGGGCTTGACGGGCCAGGAAAAGGAATCCGAGGAGCTTTATACGCAAGAACTGGAAGGCAAGCTATTGATCATCGACGAGGTTTCGATGGTGGATACGTGGTTGATGCACAGGCTTCTGAAGTCTGTGCCACAGGGGATGCAGGTGCTGTTTGTGGGGGATAAGGACCAATTACCATCGGTTGGGCCGGGCCAAGTGTTATTCGATCTATTGAACTGCAAATCGTTGCCGCAAGTCGAACTGAATGAGATATTCAGACAATCCGGCGATTCCTCGATTATCCCGTTGGCGCACGAAATCAAGAATGGCATTCTTCCAAGTGATTTCCACAACAATCAAGCTGACCGGTCGTTTCTGCCTTGCCAAACCCACCAGATCGAACCGGTGATCCGACAAGTCGTCGAAAAGGCAAAGTCAAAAGGTTTCACCGCGAAGGATATCCAGGTTTTGGCGCCGATGTACAAAGGCGCTGCCGGCATTGATGCCATCAATACGATGATGCAGGAAATCTTCAATCCAAAGGGGAACAAAAAAAGGCGGGAAGTCGCGTTTTTCGATGTCGTCTATCGGGTAGGCGACAAAGTGCTTCAATTGGTCAACCAGCCGGAAAATAACGTCTTCAACGGAGATATGGGAGAAATCACTGCCATCCAATTCGCCAAGGAAACGGAGGAAAAGGTCGACCAGATCACGATCCTGTTCGATACCGTCGAGGTCACCTACAACCGCAACAATTGGAACAAGTTCGTCCTGGCGTACTGTTGTTCCATCCATAAGTCCCAGGGCAGCGAATTTACGATGGTCATTCTGCCGATGGTGAAGCAGTACGGGCGGATGCTTCGCAGAAACTTGCTTTACACCGCAATCACCAGAAGCAAAAGCAAATTGATTTTGTGCGGGGATTACCAAGCCTTTGAAACGGCCGTCGTAAGCACGGGTGATATCCGGAAAACGATGCTGCATGAAAAACTGGAACGGAACATCAACACTGACAAGGTCTTTACCGCGGAAGAATCTGCCGAGAGTAGCGCAGTGGAACCGCAAGCTGCAGGAATTGACCTTGCCGAATCGACTACCGGATCAGCCAACATAAATACAGAAATTAAAAAGACTCCAAAAATAATACCGCTCTACCACTTGACCAGCGAACAGATTTCCGATGGGAGCATCGATCCGATGATCGGCATGGAAAATGTAACGCCGGAAATGTTCATGAACGAAAAATAACCGGGAGAAAGTCAGCCGATCAGAGATAGGATTAAACTACTCGCTGAATCATTATTCTGCTATACTGACAGTAAAGCAAGTTACTGGTTTTCCAATACAACTACAAGAAGAGAGTGGTAGAATGGAACTTTTTGATCAATTGATGAATCCGAACTGGAAGAACATCCCGATGGAGCACAAGCTTGTTCTTGCCAGCAGCGTTGTCCGTTATTTTGTGAATCCCCTGTTGCCTGTCGCGGATATCCGTCCTGCGTATTATCAGATGGGTGGAATCAAGACCGAGACGTTTACAGTGGACATAGACGGCACACCGTTTGTATTTGTGCCTGGGCACAAGGAGGCCGTACTCGGATGGGACAGCGGAATCAACGGATTGGACCCGCTGGACATCAGCTCGGACAGGAAAGAGATGTACCTTGCCATCGAAAATTGCCTGAAGCTTTCTGTTCAGGGAGCCGAATTTTTGCAGGACGATCATTGGATGAAGAAAAAAAATGAACCAATCCATTCTTTGGAGGAAATGGAAGATTTGGTCAACAGCCAAATGTCCCAGCTTCGGACGACGGAGATTCCCCCGCTATTGGTGGAAGTCAGTCCGAATTATGTGGGAATGACGAATGTCGGGAATTATGCAGTCATAAATGGAAAATTTGAGGGCCAGCGTGATTGGTTCGATCTGCATGAGAAGGCTATCCATCAGGCTTTGATGCCAAGCGCAACCGGTTCCTCGGTATTTGCGGACTTTCCGGCGCATCTGGTAGAGAACGATTCCTTCTTCCTGCGGCAGAACGAAGACTTGGATTCGTATACCGTTTTCGCGCCTTACCAGACAACTTACGCGGAGATGCGCAAGCAATTGGAGAAGGACGGCATGGGGCTGCTGTCCAGCGATGAATGGGAATATTGCTGTGGGGCATCGACCCGCAGGCTGTTCCGTTGGGGCAATCAGCTGCATCGCAACCTGTTCGAACCGGAAGACAGCCACCTCTACAAAAAAAATATGTTCGGTCTGGAAATCGCAAACATGGGTTGGGGACCAGAACTTGTCGAAGACGGCTTGTTGGTCAAAGGCGGTTGGATTTCCATCCAAGCCGAGAACATTCTGGAGAAACTCCTGCCTTACGCCACCTATTACGAAAACCATGTGGATGCTTTAAATGAGAAGCGGCAAGAGCTGTTGACACCCGGGTATTACTGTGCAAGACGTTCCATCCGCATAGAAATGTGACCCTTTCCGCTTTTCCCAAGAACTGCTTGCATGCGGACAGAATTTTGGTTATACTAGTTTTTGATTGAAGCAGAGGATATAAGAATGGATAAAAAAAGAGAGTTTCCGCTTGGTGAAAGGAAACACATCCGTTTATGCTCCCTTTGCGTGAATATAGTAGAAATACTATCGCTTCCAGCGTTAACGGATCCGAGAGGTAATGAATGATCAAAACATTTCATTGCAAACAAGGTGGTACCGCGTAATTCGTCCTTGTATGCAGTGGGGTGTTTTTTATTTTTGTTCACTCAAAAAAACCATGAAGAGAAAAGGAAGGTAATAATGAAGAATCTGACAAGCAGTGATATCCGTCAAATGTATCTTGATTTTTGGGCAACAAAAGGATCAAAAGTGGAGCCGAGTGCTTCGCTGATACCGGTCAACGACCCTACTTTATTGTGGATCAATTCGGGCGTAGCAACATTGAAAAAATATTTTGACGGCACATTGATTCCTGAAAATCCACGCATCACTAATGCCCAAAAAAGCATCCGCACAAATGATATCGAAAATGTAGGCGTGACCGCAAGACACCATACTTTATTCGAAATGTTGGGGAATTTCTCGATCGGGGACTACTTCAAAGAAGAAGCGATTCCTTGGGCTTGGGAATTCCTGACGGACGAAAAGTGGTTGGCATTCGATCCGGAATTGCTTTATGTCACCTATTATCCGGAAGATATGGATACAAAACGCATTTGGCAGGAAAAAGTCGGATTGCCGGAAGATCATATCGTTCCGATCGCAGACAACTTCTGGGACATCGGGGCAGGCCCATGCGGACCTGATACAGAAATTTTTTACGACCGTGGACCTTCATTCCAGGATTTACCTGACGGAGACCCTGAAATGTACCCGGGCGGTGAGAACGAACGCTACCTTGAAATCTGGAATCTTGTGTTTTCTGAATTCAACCACAAACCGGACGGCACCTATGAGCCGCTTCCGCACAAGAACGTCGATACAGGGATGGGCCTGGAACGTGTCACGAGCGTAGTCCAAAACACACCTACAAACTTCGAAACGGATCTGTTCATGCCGATCATCAAAAAAATCGAAACACTGAGTGACGGCAAGAAATACGGCGAAAACAAAACGCTGGATATTTCCTTCAAAGTCATCGCTGATCATGTGCGCGCCGTCAGTTTTGCGATTGGGGACCGTGCCTTGCCGTCCAATGAGGGCCGCGGCTACATTTTGCGTCGCCTAATCCGTCGTTCTGTCATGCATGGCCAAAAATTGGGTATCGAAAAGTTGTTCCTGAATGAATTGGTTCCGGTTGTGGCAGATATTATGGAATCTTATTATCCAGAAGTTAAAGCTGATCAAGCTTTCATCATCAAAGTCATCACGAATGAAGAGCAACGATTCCAGGAAACGATTCACGAAGGGATGGACATCCTGAATAGCGTCTTTGAAGAGATGAACGAAAAAGGAGAAACGGTCGTAAACGGCCCGAATGCCTTCAAACTCTACGATACATACGGCTTCCCGCTGGAATTGACAAGCGAATATGCCGAAGAAAAAGGCTTCCAAGTAGATACGGAAGGGTTTAATCAAGAGATGCAGGAGCAACGCAACCGCGCCCGCGCAGCCAGACAAGTGGAGGACTCCTTCTCCGTGCAATCCCCAGTCTGGGCTGAAGTGCTGGTTCCGAGCACTTTTTCCGGATATGCACAAACGAAAATTTCATCCGAACTTTCCGTGATGGTGGCGCACGAAGACATCGTCGAAAAAGCCTCTGCAGAAGACCGCGTTCAAATCATTTTCCGCGAAACACCTTTCTATGCAGAAATGGGCGGACAAGTCGCTGACAAAGGAACGATTGAAACCGAAACGGGTGAAGTGATTGCAGAAATCGAAGACGTAAAACGCGCACCTAATGGCCAAACGATGCATATTGCACGTGTTCTGAAGGAAATCCATTCGAATGAAACTTATGTTCTGCACGTGGACGAATCCCGCAGAAGAAGCATCACGAAAAATCATACGGCAACCCACTTGCTGCATCAAGCGCTGAAAGATGTTTTGGGAAATCATGCCAATCAAGCGGGCTCGTTGGTGAATCCGAACCAGCTCCGTTTTGACTTCACGCACTTCGGCCAAGTCACAGCGGAAGAGTTGGTGCGGATGGAAGAGATCGTAAATGAAAAAATTTGGGAAGCTTTACCGGTCGTGACAGTCGAAACAACGATCGATAAAGCGAAAGAGATGGGCGCGATGGCGTTGTTCGGTGAGAAATACGGCAAAGAAGTCCGGGTCGTCGATGTCGGCGGCTATTCAGTCGAGCTATGCGGCGGAGTCCATGTCCAAAATTCGCAGGATATCGGTGTCTTCAAGATTTTGTCCGAATCCGGAATTGGTGCAGGTGTCCGACGCATCGAAGCAGTGACCGGTCAGGCAGCTTATCAGTATTTCCGCACAAAAGAAGCCGAGTTGAACGAAGCGGCACAACTGGTGAAAGCCCAACAGACGAAAGAAGTAGCCGGAAAAATCAATCAACTTAAGCAAGAAATGAAAGAGATGCAAGGCGAAAACGAGTCTTTGAAAGCAAAAATCATGAATGCCGAAGCCAAAAATCTCTTTGAAAATGTGGAGAGCGTCAACGGCGTAACATACATCACTTATGAAACAAAGAACCAGGATATGAATGCGTTACGTCAATTGGCTGATCAATGGCGTCAAAAGGCTGTCTCTGATTTATTTGTGGCAGCTTCGGCAACAGACGGTAAAGTCCATATGCTGGCTGCAGTGGCCCAAGAAAAGTTGGATCAAGGCCTAAAAGCCGGCGATCTGATCAAGACGCTCGCTCCATTTGCTGGAGGCAAAGGCGGCGGACGTCCGGATATGGCGCAAGCAGGCGGCAATAATCCAGCAGGCATCCCGGATGCGCTGAAGCACGTTGCGGTCTGGATTGCAGACAATACAAAATAAGCATCCTTTCTCAGAGGCAGGCATCCAAAAAAGATGCCTGCCTCAGTTTGTTGGTCCGATCAGCATGCAAAAAAATGCGGAATATACAGACAGAAGGGGAGCAGGCAAGTCCTGATGTGGTTCGGGATAGGACAGTGGCATTTCTTTGTTGTAGTTTTTTGTGATTTCTTGTAAAATGGTTAATATACTAAAGAAAACTGGGGTGTCGCTATGAGTTCGAAAGATGAAACGATGTTGTTTAATTTTGATGACAATCTCAAAAAGAATGTACAAGAGACATTAGCCCTTGTTTATGACGCATTGGAAGAAAAAGGATACAATCCCATCAACCAGATTGTGGGCTATCTGCTTTCTGGCGATCCAGCTTATATCCCGCGTCATAACGATGCCAGAAACTTGATCCGTCGTCACGAACGTGATGAAATAATGGAAGAATTAGTGAAAAGCTATCTTTCTGGAACAGGCAGAATCATCCAATGAGGCTCATGGGCTTGGATGTCGGATCAAAAACGGTAGGAGTGGCCATCAGTGATCCGATGGGATGGACAGCGCAAGGGATAGAAATCGTCAAAATCGATGAGGCCAATGGAGAATTTGGCCTTGATCGGATTGCCGAATTGGTTAAGCAGTACGAAGTTGAGAAGTTTGTGCTCGGCTTGCCCAAAAATATGGATAACAGCATTGGCTTTCGTGCGGAAGCTTCCATTGCCTACGGAAATTTGCTTGAAAAGGAGTTGGGTTTACCGGTCGCTTACGTTGATGAGAGACTGACCACTGTCCAAGCAGAAAAAATGTTGATCAATGAAGGAAACGTTTCCCGCAAAAAACGCAAAAAGGTAATCGACAAACTTGCTGCAGTCATCCTTCTGCAGAATTATCTGGACAGCCAGTAAAGAGAGTGGTTTTTTTGTCCTGTTTGCGTTACAATAGCTTTTGTTTGAACGGTAAGAACAATAATTTAGATAAAGAGGTGCATACCATGACTGAACATAATCACGACCACGACCACGACCACAACCATGATCATGACCACGATCACGACCATAACCACGAGCACATTACTATCGTGGATGAGAACGGGAATGAAGAGCTTTTCGAAATCCTGTTCACATTCGAATCCGAAGATTTCGGGAAGTCGTATGTTCTGGTTTATCCAGCCGGAGCTCCAGAAGACGAAGAAATCGAATTGCAAGCTTATTCCTATGTGGAAACCGAAGATGGCGGAGAAGGCGATTTGGAGCCGATCGAAACGGATGCAGAATGGGATATGATCGAAGAAGTCCTGAACACATTTATGGAAGACGAAGATCTTCAATAATAATGTAAGTGACTTGTAAGGAAAACAAGGAAGGATCGGGACAAATAATATTGTCTGGATCCTTTTTTTTTGTTGCTGGATCGCTTTTTCGAATTTTTGGAATCCAAGCGGACACGAACTGAAAATCTGATGAGAATCCTGTCCAAGATGTTCGATATGTCTATGCAAATAACAAAAAAGATTCAATTTATATAGCTTTTCGTGTATAATTACGGAAGTCGAATGGCTAGTAGTACATAAAACAGCCATATACTCAAGTAAGGAGGGCCTTATCTTTGTCACAAAATGATCAGCAAGAACCTCAAGGGCAACAAAAACTCATTCGTCCTACGTTGGAGAAAGAAGCCGTAGACAAAATGAAAATACGCAAAAAAGAACGGTCACTAGTTCGGAAAATTGTTTTTGCAATCGTAACGATAGGGATTCTGTTAGGAGTCATCGTTGGCTTTGCCGGCTACAAATATATAACAGACGCACTTCAGCCATTGGAGCCAGAAAGTACGGAAGTCGTCGAAGTGGAAATTCCGATAGGCACCTCCACAAAAGGGATCACACAACTGTTGGAAGAAGGCAACGTCATCAAAAACGCGACCGTCTTCAACTACTACATCAAGACCCAAAACGTTTCTGATTTCCAAGCGGGCTTTTATGAATTATCGCCTTCCATGAGTCTGGATGACATCATTGCGACGCTCCAGGCGGGCGGCAGTCCTGTGCCACAATCGAGCGATCACAAAATCATCGTAAGAGAAGGCAATACAGTCGAAGAAATCGCAACGGAAGTCGAAGAGAAAACGGACTTCACAGCTGAGGAATTTTTGACGAAAGTGAATGATGCGGAATTTTTGGCGAATGCCGCTGCACAATACCCTGGTATTTTGACGGAAGCTTCCCAACGGACCGACACGCGTTATCGTTTGGAAGGCTACCTCTACCCGGCGACTTATGATTTTATGGCCGGAAACACCCTGGATGACGTCATCTTACAAATGCTGCAGAAGACGAACGAAGTGCTTACGCCATACGCAGAGCAAATTGCTGCTTCGGGCCATACGCTTCATGAAATTCTGACGATCGCTTCACTTGTCGAAAAAGAAGGCGTCACTCCGGAAGATCGTGCGAACATTGCCGGCGTATTCTTTAATCGTCTGGAAATCGATATGCCGATACAATCGGACATCAGTATTTTGTACGCACTGAATGAGCACAAGGAATTAGTGACCTATGAGGATCTAGAAGTAGATTCACCGTATAACTTGTACAGAAATACAGGCATCGGGCCTGGTCCGTTCAATAGTCCGAGCGAAGGATCCATTCTAGCCACACTGTCTCCAGCGGACACGAGCTATCTGTATTTCGTAGCGGACACAGCGACAGGTATTGTTTATTTTTCCGAGACATATGAAGAACATTTGCAATTGCAAAGCCAATACGTAGACAGCGAATAAGCCGAATGAAGTGAGCTGCAAGAAGAGAGGAAGAATACACCAGTGAAAAAACCTATCGTTATTGGGGTGACAGGGGGATCGGGAAGCGGGAAAACCAGTGTCAGCAGGGCCATCTTAGACAAGTTTACCGATGTTTCCATTTTGCTGTTGGAACAGGATTTTTATTATAAAGATCAGAGCGATCTACCGTTTGAGGAACGTCTGAAAACAAACTATGATCATCCATTTGCTTTTGATACGGATCTGTTCATCAAAGATCTGAAGAAATTGATCCAATACGAAAGCATAGAACAACCGGTTTACGACTATTCCAAACACACGCGCAGCGATCAAGTGATCCATCGCGAACCGAAAGAAGTCATCATCGTTGAGGGGATACTCATTTTGGAGGATCAAAGGTTGCGCGACTTGATGGATATCAAAGTCTATGTGGACACGGATGATGATATCCGTATCATCCGAAGAATAAAACGTGACATGGAGTCCAGAGGGCGGACGCTTGATTCTGTCATCCACCAATATCTGACGGTGGTCAAACCGATGCATCAACAATTCATCGAGCCGACTAAAAAATTTGCGGATATCATCATTCCCGAAGGTGGTCAAAATCAAGTCGCAATCGATCTGATGACCACGAAAATTGCTTCAATTTTGTCTGAAAATGCAGGATAAAAATAAATCCCTATGATATTTTAAAAATATAATTGCTTTTACTGGAATTAAGTGGTATTTTATATTCACTATTAATTAGGCAGACAATAAACGATGTAGAGCCACAGGAAATGATTATTTCCCTTTGGATGACATGCTGCCTGTCCCGGGTCCGTTTGACTATCCAGGTCAGCCAGCAACAGAAAAAAAGGAAATGCAGCCCTGTGCCGGAATATTGTATATTGAATCATTACTTAAAAGGGGCATATTTCTTATGATCGAAAAAGCATATCCGATGACAGCTGAAGGTAAAGCTAAATTAGAAGCTGAACTTGAAGATTTAAAAGTGAATAAAAGAAAAGAAATTGTTGAACGCATCAAGATTGCCAGAAGCTATGGAGATTTATCCGAAAATTCGGAATATGAATCCGCAAAAGACGAACAAGCTTTCGTCGAAGGCCGCATCACAACATTGGAAAAAATGATCCGTTTTGCGGAAATCATTGAGGTCCAAAACGTCGACAGCGATTTGGTTTCGCTTGGACGCAAAGTGACTTTCATTGAATTACCTGACGGCGATGAAGAAACTTACATCATTGTCGGTAGTGCGGAAGCAGATCCGCTTGAGGGTAAGATTTCAAATGATTCGCCAATCGCAAAAGCCTTGTTGGGCAAGCGCATCGGTGAAGAAGTCGTCATCGGTACACCGGGCGGCGATATGAACGTGAAAATCGTCAGAGTGGAACAAGCTTAGAAAAGCAATCAACAAGAGGATAGGCCAAAAATCATTCGGGTGATTTTTGGCCTATCCTCTATTTGTTTGTGTTTTGAACCAAGTCTTCAGGTATAATGACAGGGTAGATGCAATCATTGGGACAGTACGACTTTAGTCCTATCACACTATCCACCCTTAGCGCACTGTCAAATCAGTTCGGTTAATCTATAATGGAAGCAGACAATAAAACTTGCGTTCAGTTGTAATTATATCCATTTTTTCAGGATATCGTAGAGAAAGGAGGGGCCAAGGATGAAAAAAGGTGCATTAAAATTATTCATGCTCATTGAAGGGCTTTTGGGATTGGCTGTCCTGTTTCAATTGGTGCAGGATACGGATCTGCTGCTGGTCTTTGTGTTCGGGCTGATTTTTATCAAATTCGGGAACGGAAAAGGCGAACGGCGCCAAGTTCTTGGCTTGGTCGGATGGTTTATGGTAGGCATGAGCATACTCTCGACATTCTCCGTGTGGCTGATGCTGATCCTCTTCATACTGTTTATCGGCATAAATGGGAAAGGAATCTGGTCTGATCTGAGGATGGATACTGTCGTGGATGTTCCTTGGGAAGAAAAAGCATTCCGCACAGTCAAAACAAAAGAACCCGGACTGCGGAGTGGCTCCAGAAAGCGTCAGAAATGGATCGGGAACACCAGTATCGGGACGGATGTTTATGAATGGGATGATGTCAATCTGACCGTATTTATGGGTGATACGATCATTGATTTGGGCAATACGTTGTTGCCAAAAGAGGAAAATATCATTCTGATCCGCAAAGGGTTCGGAAAGACCAGGGTTATCGTGCCGTTGGGAATCGGGGTGGCTGTCCACCATTCATCCATCAAAGGCCAGCTTCTGTTCAACGAAGATGAAATAGGCTTGACCAATGAAACAGTAAAATTATACAGTCAGGGCTACGATGAGGCAAACAGAAAGATCAAAATCGTGTCCAATAGCCTGCTGGGTGATCTGGAGGTGATTTACCTATGAGGAGAAGCTCGGTTTTGATTCTGTTCAGTATGATACTCGGCGTCTTTGCTGTGATTGTGGGCGGGGTTTTATTCGCTCTGAGGCCCTATTTAAGTTATCAGGAACTGATTGAGGTAGATCGTTTTTACGTGCCGGCATTCCTTTATATTATCGTATTAATGCTGTTTGCGGCCACCGTTGTGACGTGGATCACTCACTTTTACTTGAAAAATCAAGAAAACCGCATCAAGGATAAACTGCATTGGCTTTTTCTTGGCAATTATGAGCATAAGGTATTCACCAAAAAGCAGGACAGATTATTTTTTTTGGACCAGTACTGTAAGACAATCCATATCGAAATCGAAATGCTCCGAAAGAAGATGCTCAGCCTTTCCCGGGAAGTGCAGCATTTAAGCGCAAATCCGCAACAGATAGGCAACGAAACGAAAGAAGAAATACTCGAGCAGGAAAGGCATCGCATTGCCAGGGAACTACATGATTCCGTCAGCCAGCAACTCTTTGCGGCGATGATGATGTTATCCGCAGTCAATGAGCGGGCAGATGATTTTCCGGAAAAAATACAGAAACAGATGCATCTCATAGAGGGCATCATCAACGAATCCCAGTCGGAGATGCGAGCCTTGCTCCTGCATCTTCGTCCAACCAAACTCGAAGGGAAATCCCTGAAAAAAGGGATCGAGCAGTTGTTGGTGGAATTGAAGTCGAAAGTCCAAATCATGATTAAATGGGAAATCGACGATGTGCATACACTGAGCGGCATCGAGGATCATTTATTCCGTATTGTGCAGGAGCTGCTTTCGAACACCTTGAGGCATGCAAAGGCAAGCCATCTGGAAGTGTATCTGAAACAAACCTTGCAGGAAATCAGTCTCCGCGTTTACGATGATGGCGTCGGCTTCGATACTTCGGCTGAAAAATCCGGCAGCTATGGACTGATGAACATCAAGGAACGCGTCCAGGGAATGGGAGGAAGCTGCAAAATAATCAGTTTCCCCAAAAAAGGGACCGTGATCGAAATCCGGATTCCGAATACAAATGTGAATACAAATAATGTAAGTGTTGAATAGGGCGATAGAAGTTTCGAAAAAAAAGTTTCTTTTAGGAGGGTTCGGGTTGATACGTGTATTGATTATCGACGATCATGAGATGGTAAGGCTGGGTTATTCGGCCTATTTATCCATCCAAGATGATATCGAAGTAATAGGGGAAGCGGAAAATGGTTTGATCGGCTACGAAATGGCCTTGGATTTGCGCCCGGACATCATTTTGATGGATCTGGTCATGGAAGTCATGGACGGCATCGCTGCAACAAAAGCGATTTTGAATGAATGGCCGAAAGCAAAAATCATCATCGTCACCAGCTTCATTGATGATGAAAAGGTCTATCCGGCATTGGAAGCCGGAGCGTCCAGTTATATGCTGAAAACCTCTTCAGCGCATGAAATTGCCGACGCTATCCGCTCCACTTACCACGGTGAGTCTGTGTTGGAGCCAGAAGTGACCGATAAGATGCTGGAGCGCTTCTCGAAAAGAAATATCCGACCGTTGCATGAGGAGCTGACTGCCAGAGAGCGGGAAGTATTGCTGCTCATAGCGCAAGGCTATTCCAATCAGGACATCGCCGACCAACTGTTCATCACACTGAAGACAGTCAAAACGCATGTCTCCAATATTTTGACAAAGCTGGAAGTAGATGATAGGACCCAAGCGACTATTTATGCTTTCAAGCATCATCTGATTCAGTGATTTTGAGCAAAGTGTTATAAAATGATGCTTCCTTATGATAAGATGAATCTGGTAGATAGCAGTGAGAGGGGGCAGACTGATCAACCGATCAGCGACTAAATGAAAATAGAGATCAGTGAACGCGCGCAAAAATGGTTTGAACAGGAAATGGGTATTTCCGGCAAAAAAGGGGTCCGTTTCCTTGGTAAGGTGTACGGCAGCAGCCAAATACACGAAGGATTTTCTGTTGGGCTTGACGTGGATGAGCCAGTCTCTCCGATCGGAAAAGCCGAATACAATGGCATCACATATTACGTCGAAGATGCAGATGACTGGTTCTTCAATGGCTATGATTTGCATGTCGGCTTCGATGAAAAACAGCGTGAACCGGAGTATAACTTCATCGCACAAAATAAAGAGGACAAATAAAAAGAGGGTGCTGGATTTTTAATCCAGCACCCTCTTTTTGTTTTCCGTTCAGGTTTTCAGGCTCAGACGCCCATAATGACGGGTACAATCATAGGACGGCGCTCCGTTTTTTCATACAGGTAAGGTTGAATGGCATTCGTGACGGTGTCCTTCAGTTTCTTCTCGGTGACCGCATCGGTACCCTTTAGCAAAGAAAGGACATCTTGACGGACGATTGCTTGCGCTTCGTGGATCAGATCGCCTGATTCGCGCATATAGATAAATCCTCGGGAAAGGATGTCCGGTCCTGCCAACAAATCTTTGTTGCGGAAATCGACAGTCAGTACGACGACCACAAGGCCGTCTTCAGAAAGGACGCGACGATCGCGCAGGACGATGTTTCCGATATCGCCGATGCCTTTTCCGTCCACGTAGACATCCGTTGCCGTAAAGCTGCCTGCACGTCTTGCGGAATCAGCCGTCAAAGCGAGGATTTCCCCGTTATCGGAAATGAAACAGTTCTCGGCTGGAATGCCGACTGATTCTGCCAATTCTGTGTGGATTTTCAGCATGCGGTACTCGCCATGAACCGGCATGAAATATTTTGGTTTCATCAATGTCAACATCAATTTCTGCTCTTGTTGGCCACCATGTCCGGAAGTGTGAACGTTATTTACTTTACCGTGAACAACAGCTGCCCCAGCTTCCAAAAGCAAGTTGATGACGCGGTTGACGCTGGTTGTGTTGCCCGGAATCGGTGAACTTGAGAATATGACAGTATCGCCAGGTTGGATGGAAATCTGTCTGTGTGTACCATTGGCGATTCGGCTCAAAGCAGCCATCGGTTCACCTTGGGAGCCGGTACACATGATGAGCACTTTATCCGCGGGCAGACTGTTCAATTCACGCGCCTCGATGAACAGGTCATCCGGAGCCACGATAAAGCCCAATTCTCTGGCCGTGCGGAAGTTCGTCTCCATGCTGCGTCCAAATATGGCAATTTTTCGGCCCGTTTCGAGTGCAACTTCAGTGACTTGCTGCAGTCTGTAGATATTGGACGAGAAGGAAGCAAAAATGATTCTTCCTGAAACTTTTTGGATGATGTTCTTAAGGGATTGCCCCACAATTTGTTCTGACTGCGTAAACGTAGGTGTTTCCGCATTAGTACTGTCGCTCAGAAGCAAAAGGACGCCTTCTTCCCCGATTTTAGCCATCTTGTGGATATTCGCCGGTTTTCCGTTCGCGGGTGTGAAATCGAACTTGAAATCCCCCGTGAAGACAATATTGCCCGGAGGAGTCTTGACCACGATCCCCATAGTGTCCGGTATACTGTGCGTTGTCGCGAAGAAGCTGATGCTGGTTTTACGGAATTTGATGACGGAATCTTCGTTGATTTCGTGCAGAACAGCATCCCTGAGCAAGCCGTGCTCATCCAGTTTGTTGCGGATCATGGCGAGCGCCAGTTTGCCTGCATAGATTGGGACATTCAATTCTTTCAAAAGAAACGGGACACCACCGATGTGATCTTCGTGTCCGTGTGAAATGAACAAGCCTTTGATTTTGGTTTGGTTTTGTACCAAATAACTGTAGTCGGGTATCACATAATCAATGCCAAGCAGATCATCTTCCGGAAACATGATCCCGGAATCAAGAATGATGATTTCGTCCTGGAATTGGATGCCATACATATTTTTCCCGATTTCCCCTAAACCACCGAGAGCAAATACGCCGACTTCATTGTTTTTTATGTTAGGTTTCATACATTAAACTCCGTGATTTTAAAATCAGGATTTTTTTGTTCGTATTCCAAATGGTTGCCTTCCAAAGGCTGGATGAACTCAATGTTATAGGGGGTATTTTGTTCAACTAATCTTCTGGCTATTACGATATCGGATGCCTCCACATAAAGAGATTCCGTGTTCTCTCTGGTAGGGGCATCAAACTTTGCTGGTTGGTATGTTACTTTAAATATCATATAGTTCACTCCATTTTTCTTATTGTTTTTGATAGTACTGTACTTAAAAATTACAATCTCAGTTTGTTAACTTGGTCAATAGTTGTATTTTTTCATACAATCGGTACTGTAAGTTTACCACAATTAAGGCAGTTAGTATAGAAATGACTGGCAAATTCATTTTTGCGGGGGTGCAAGCCTTTCCAATAGTAAGACAATTCTCTTTTGTTTTTTTTATCGATAGCTATCAATATTTTTGTAGACTTAAACACAGTAATTGTCTAGACTGAATATAGCGGGTTTACTGGGCAGGCAGGAAAAGAGGATGTTTTTTTTTGCCCTGAAGAAATCCGGAGAATCGTTTCCAATAAGGTAGGTGTTTCGAAATGTCTTTAATTTGGCGTTATATCAGTCGGTATAACAAATTGTTTTTACTAAATGTGTTGGGAGCTTTCGGCTTTGTGCTTGTCGAGTTGGGACTGCCGACAATGCTTGCAGGTTTGATCAACGAGACGGTTGCAGGCGGTGGAAAAGAGAACATTCTGCGGACGACTGCGTTTATGATGGGCTTGGCTTTGATCGGGTTTGTGGGAAGGGTCATTGTCGCCTATGCAACCGGAAAAATCACCACTAATATGGTAGCGGATATGCGGAACGACATGTACCGGAATATCCAGACTTTTTCCCACGAAGAGTATGATCGCATCGGTGTTTCATCATTAGTGACGCGGGTCACCAATGACGCCTTCATTCTGATGCAATTCGCCCAGATGTTGTTGCGTATGGGGTTGATGACCTTCATTATGATGTTCGCCAGTGCTTTTATGATAGCGCGCACGAGTCCGGACCTATCGATTATCCTGTTGCCGGCGTTCCCGGCACTGCTTGTGATGATCATTGTGATCGGCAAAAAATCGCAGCCGTTATCCGAGGCACAGCAGCAAAACCTGGACGAAATCAATGGGAATTTGAGGGAATCATTGTCCGGCATGCGCGTCATCCGGGCGTTTGTGCAGGAAATTTTTCAAGCGGAACGTTTTGGAAGTGTCAACCACGCCTACAGCGTGGTTTCAAAAAAACTATTCCGTCTGATGGCCTGGAACCAACCGGTATTTTCCCATGTCATCAATCTGATCATCATCGCCATCATGTGGTTTGGTTCCGAGCATATTGAGGGAGGCAGTCTGCAATTGGGGGACATGACCGCTTTCATCGAGTACAGCTTCCATGCTTTGTTCTCATTTTTGAATTTTGCGGTCGTCTTCATGATGTATCCGCGTGCTTCGGTTTCTGCGAAGCGGATCCAGGAAGTGTTGAACACTACCAGCAGTATTTCTCCGAATGAGGAAGGGATCACGGAAACCCAGACGCATGGTTATCTGCGTTTTGAAAATGTTAGCTTTGCTTATCCTGGGAATACTGAAACACCGGTGATCAAAGACATTTCCTTTGGGGCGGACCCCGGCCAAACGGTCGCGTTCATCGGGAGCACGGGGAGCGGCAAATCAACGCTGATACAGCTGATTCCGCGTTTCTATGATGTCACAAAAGGGCGCATCATGATCGATGGGCATGATGTGCGCGATTATAATCTGAAAGCTTTGCGCAAGAAAATCGGGTTTATCCCGCAGAAAGCCTTGCTTTTCACCGGTACGATCTCGGAAAATCTGCGCTACGGGAAATGGGATGCTTCGAAAAAAGAAATCGAAGAAGCGTCCGAGATTTCCCAAGCCAAAGAGTTTATAGCCCGTAAACCAAAGCTTTTCGATGAGCATTTGGCGGAGGGCGGAAGCAATCTTTCCGGCGGACAGAAGCAGCGTTTGTCGATTGCCAGAGCGATTGTCCGCAAACCGGATATTTACATATTCGATGACAGTTTCTCCGCATTGGACTACAAGACGGACGCGACCTTGCGCGCACGCCTCAAAAAGGAGACCGGCAAAGCGACAGTCATCATTGTGGCCCAACGCGTCAGCACAATCATGCATGCAGATAAGATCATTGTGTTGAATGAAGGCGAGGTCGTGGGCCAGGGTACCCACAAAGAACTGTTGCGTAGTTGCGAAATCTATTATGCTATTGCATCCTCGCAAATGAGCAAGGAGGAACTTTCATGAAAAAAGTGGACAAAAAAACGTTGCTCCGGGTATGGGATTACCTAAAATTTTACAAAATGAAATTTTTCGGCTCCATCTTTTTGACCATTGCGATGACGATACTGAACGTACTGGAGCCTTTCATCATTGGATTTGCCATCACGGAAATCGGCAGAAATGTTTCGGATATGCTGAAAGGCGTGGAAGGTGCCGGCATCAATTACGATTATTTGACGAAAGTTCTGATCATCTATTTTGTTCGGGCACTCCTTTACCAGGCTACGAATCTCTATTCGCAATTGTTCATGACGGATGTCGTTCAGGATGCCATGCATGATCTGCGCAAGGATCTGAGCGACAAACTGAACAGGCTGCCGATTGCCTACTTTGACCGCAACCAATTCGGGGACGTACTTAGCAAAGTGACGAATGATGTCGATTCCATCGCCAATGCGCTGCAGCAATCCTTTTTGCAGGTGCTGAATGCCGTATTGGGGATCACCTTCGCGCTCATCATGATGTTCTCAATCAATTGGCAGTTGGCCATCGCCATGGTCGTGCTGATACCGGTGGCAAGTATCCTTTCGAAAAAGATTACACAGCTTTCGCAGCCGTATTTCCGTGGGCAAGCGAAATATCTCGGGCAGCTGAACGGATTTGTCCAGGAATCGCTGACCGGCTTCTCCATCATCAAGCTTTACGGCAAAGAAGAGGATGCTTTCGATGAATTCCATTCCATCAATGAATCTTTGAAAAAGAATGGTTTCAAGGCGGCTTTCATTTCCGGGTTGATGTCACCGGCTGTGGCTCTCGTCACCAATGCTTCCTATATCATCATCGCAGTGCTCGGGATTCTGCAAGCGATGGCTGGAACGATGACGATCGGCAATGTTCAGGCTATGGTGCAGTATGTCTGGCAAGTGAACCAGCCAATCTCGACGATCACGCAATTGTCGGCCATCATCCAATCGGCCACTTCTTCCATCCAGCGCGTCTTCGATCTCCTTGATCAGGAAGAGGAAGTGCAGGGTGAAATAAATGCGAGCTTACCGAAGGAAATCCGCGGAGATGTCACTTTCGAAAATGTCTCCTTCAGCTATGACAAAGAAAATACGCTGATCAAGAATTTCAACATCGAGGTCAAAAGCGGGGAAACAGTGGCGATCATCGGTCCGACAGGCGCCGGCAAGACCACGATAATCAATTTGCTGATGCGCTTCTATGAAGTGGATGCGGGAGCCATCAAGATAGATGGCTACGACACAAAAAAACTGACCCGCGCTGACTTGCGCTCCCAGTTCGGCATGGTGCTGCAGGACGCTTGGCTCTACAAGGACACGATCACAGGGAATATCCGTTTCGGGAAACTGGATGCGACTTTCGAAGAAGTGGTGGATGCCGCGACTACAGCCAATGTCCATCATTTCATCCAGACTTTAGGTGCAGGCTACGATACGGTCATAAACCAGGAGGCCTCCAATATTTCCTTGGGTCAAAAGCAACTGCTGACGATCGCTCGCGCTTTTATCGCAGATCCCAAAATCTTGATACTTGACGAAGCGACCAGTTCAGTAGATACTAGACTTGAGGCTTTGATCCAAAAAGCGATGAAACGCATCATGCAAGGCAGGACGAGTTTTGTGATTGCACACCGGCTTTCCACCATCCGCGATGCTGATATCATCCTCGTCATGGACCAAGGCGAAATAATCGAATACGGCAAACACACAGAGTTATTGGAACGAAAAGGATTTTATTATGATTTGTACACTAGTCAATTCAAAAACGAGCCAGAATAAGGGGAACAGAAAATTTGAACAATAAAAAATTCATTTTCTTTGATATCGACGGAACATTGCTGAATGACAAAAAGATGCCGCTTGAGAGCACTGTCCAAGCTTTGCGCCAACTGCAGCAGATCGGGCACGAAATCGCGATCGCGACAGGACGGAATCTATTCCTGGCCCAAGAGGTCATCGATACGTTCCAATTGGACAATTACATCGTCTGCAACGGAGCGGCAGGGTACTTCAAGCATGAACTCAAGTATGAAAACAAGTTAGATCTGGCTGCTTTCGAAAAATTGCTGCAGCTTTCCGATGAAAGCGGTCATCAGGTTGTCTATGAGTCAGCGCATGCTCTGGCCCGTCGTCATGAGTCGATCGCTATCAATGCGACCGAAGCGATGCGCAGCATCGAATTCGACGTCCCTGACCATGATGCGTCTTTTTATCAAAACAATCCGCTATATCAAGCACTCTTATTCTACAGAGACGAGGAGAAAGCAATCTACGAAGACGGCGCTTTCCCGGAATTCCGATTTGTGCGCTGGCACGATGCCGGCGTCGATGTGTTGCCGAACCCAGGATCAAAAGCACAAACTGCCTTGTGGATGGCGAAACATCTTGACTTTGCTCATGAAGACACCATTGCTTTCGGTGACGGAAACAACGATTATGAACTCATTTCCAGCGTCGGCTATGGCGTTGCGATGGGGAATGCGGTCGATTCCGTCAAGGAAGTGGCCAAATTTGTCACGAAAGATTGCAATTCAGGCGGAATTGCCTACGCACTTGAAAAATTAGGCTTGTTATAGTAGCGAAAATAGGGTATCATATCATTCATAAGGCGTTTTTGCTGAACGTCATGGATACCCTGTTATTTCGGGGGCGTAGCTCAGTTGGGAGAGTGCTTGACTGGCAGTCAAGAGGTCGTGGGTTCGAGCCCCATCGTCTCCATACAAAAAAAGAAAACAACTCTTAGAAAGTTTGATATGAAGCGATTCATATGACTTTCCGGGAGTTGTTTTTTTTGTTTACCGAAAGAGCGTCGTAAAGCCCCTTGCTTTAGCTATGGGGATATAAGACGTGCACTTAGTTGTATTATGTGGGAAATCGCTGTATAATCAATATATGGAAAATAAAAAATATAAATCAAATCATAACATCATTTATTCTTGTACCTACCATGTTGTCTGGTGTCCAAAATATCGGCGA